>DASRCB010000371.1:0-6281 GCA_035653295.1 Bryobacteraceae bacterium | reverse complement strand
GACGTCGGCGTCGAGCAGTCCGACGGAACGGCCGTCCTTCGCCAGCGCGATGGCCAGGTTGACGGACACGGTGGTCTTGCCGACGCCACCCTTTCCCGAGCCGATTGCGATGAGGTTCTGAATGCCGGGAATCGGCAGCTGCGGTGGCGGCTCCGGCGGTTTGTGCGGGTGCATCAGTTCGATGGTAGCGAAGGAGGCTGGTCGTAAAGCGCCATCTCTTCGGACGTGGGCGGCTCGATTGCCTGATGCCACCTCGCGAGGTCCTCCCGAGTAATGGGCGGATCCTCCAGACCCCGGCGGTCAATGCGCTCGAACAGCACCTCGACCGGGGCTTCGAGATAGTGCAGCTCTACCGCAGCGCCCAGTGCCCGTGCTCCGGTTCGCAACTCGTCCCGCTCCGACCTTCCCCACGTGCCCCATTCGATAATGACAATCGCGCCCAGGGCGAGCAGGTCCTGAGCCAGATTCCATTGCAGGGCTTCGATGCGGGCACGCATGGCTTCGTCCCACAGATTGATCGAGAGACCGCCCATCCACTCATCGGGTGATAAGCGAATGCCGCCGCGGGTGCGTTGAAGCGCGGTGGCGGCTGTGGTCTTGCCGGAACCCGGCAGCCCACATATGATGATCAATGTGCCAGGCAGGCTTCTCTAAGCGGCGGGACCATCGGCGCCCGACTTCCACGCATCTTTGAAGTTGCGGATGCCTTGCGCCAGCCCTTTGCCGAGCTCAGGCAGCTTCTTGGGGCCGAAGAGGAAAAGGGCGACCGCCAGAATCACAAGCAGGTGGCGCGGTTGGAGAAGATCTTCAATCATTCAGGGGAATCCTGACTTCAGGATATCCTAAACCGCGTCCGGTTCCGGATGCACCCACGGCTGGCGATACGGCCGCCGCAGCAGCCGGTTGGCCTCTTCGTCGCCGACCACGCGCTGCGCCGCCGCATCCCAGGTGAGCGACCGGCCCAGTTGCGCGCTTACATTCGCCAGAATGCAGCTCGCCGTGGAAATGTAGCCCTGCTCGATATCTGCCACAGGCCGGCCGCGCCTGTCGATGGCGGCGAGGAAATCGATCATATGATGCCGAATCGCGGGCGCCACATGCTTCTCCAGTTCCGGTTCGGTCTTGTCCTCGGGATACTGCTCCAGCTCGTACGTGACGTCTCGATGTATCGGCTTGCCGCCATCAGCCGGGATGAAATCGTAGCTGTACACGCTGGCCTTGAGCGTGCCTTTGTCCCCGTACAGAATGGCCGCCCAGGGATACTTCGGGTCCGGCGGATCTCCCCAGGTGCGGTGCTGCCAAACAATGTTCATGTCGTCGTACGCGAACGTCGCCGTCTGCGTGTCGGTGTCGTTGGCCTTGCTGTTGCGGTCCACGAAAATGCCGCCGGTCGATGAGATCCGTTTCGGCCAGCCGAGGTCGAGCATCCAGCGGGTCATGTCGAACATGTGGATGCACATGTCGCCGAGAATGCCGTTGCAGTACTCCATGAAGTTGCGCCAGCCTTTCGGGTGCACCAGTTCGTTGTACGGCCGCATGGGCGCGGGCCCGGTCCAGAATTCGTAATCGAGGTTCGGGGGAGGAGCCGTATCGGGCGGATTGTTCGTCGCGCGCATGTGGTAGTAGCAGCAGAGTTCCACCATCGCGACTTTGCCCAGCTTTCCCTCGCGCACGATGGTGTCGCGCGCCTCCACCAGGTGCGGCGTGCTGCGCCGCTGCGTGCCCACTTGCACCACGCGCCCGTATTTGCGCGCCGCGGCGAGCATCGCCTGACCCTCCACCACATCCGTGCTGATGGGCTTCTGAACGTAAACGTCGCAGCCCGACTTCACCGCTTCGATCATGGCCAGCGCGTGCCAGTGATCGGGCGTGGCGACCTCGACAATGTCGAGGTCCTTCTCGCGCAACATATCGCGATAGTCGTGAAAAATGCGCGGCTTCTTCTTCGAGCGCTGGCGCGTGGAGACGAGCTCGGCGGCTTCGGCGACCATCCGCCGGTCCACATCGCACAACGAAACGACCTCGATGGGCGCGACCTGAACGAGCCGCAGCAGGTCCGACTTGCCATACCAGCCGGATCCGATGAGTCCGACGCGGCGCGTCTTCCCATCGGCCAGCCCGAATCCCGCGGCCGCCAGCGCGGAGCCGGCGGCGGAAAGAAAACTGCGCCGGTTCATCGATTCATCTCCATTCCAGCGATCATAGCCGACGTCAGGCGGGATCATGCAAAATTCCGCCGCGAGACAATCTTCCCTTGCGGAGGCGCACCGCTCTAACATTGATAAACAGGCTCATGAAGGTGGTCTCCGTCAACGTCAGTCTTCCGAAGCGCATCGAGGTGAACGGCGGAACTGTATTGACGAGCATCTTTAAGTCGCCCGTCGCGGACCGGGTAGCGGTCCGCGCGCACAACATCGATGGAGACCGACAGGCCGACCTCACCGTCCACGGCGGCCCGAACAAGGCCGTATACGCGTACGCCCAGGAGCATTACTCGTTTTGGCGAGGTGAGTTGCCGGATCGTGACGATTTCGCGCCCGGCATGTTCGGCGAGAACCTCACCACTGCGGGGCTCGACGAAGCAGGCGTGAATATCGGCGACCGCTATCGCGTGGGCTCCGCGGTGTTGCAGGTAACGCAGCCGCGCATGCCCTGCTACAAGCTCGGCATTCGGTTCAATCGGGCGGACATGGTGAAGCGATTCTGGGCGAGCGGCCGGCCGGGGATCTACTTTTCGATCGTGGAGGAGGGCGAGTTGGCCGCGGGCGACCACATCCACAAATTGGACGGGAATGCTGACGGAATCAGCATCGCCGACGTCGTAGCGCTCTACCGGGGAATAAAGACCGATCCCGAGCTTTTACAGCGCGCGCTCCGTGCACCTCTGTTCGGAGGCTGGAAAGCCGGTCTGCTGGAGCGCAGCCAAACAGAACCACGATGACCCGCGACGACGCCTGGAAGCTGGCAAAGGACTGGGTCGCTGGCTGGAACGCTCACGACCTGGAGCTCATCATGAGGCACTATGCCGACTCGGTGGAGCTGACGTCCCCCGTTGCCGCCCAGCTCCTCGGCGCCCCAGGAGGAACCGTTAGCGGAAAGGCGGCTCTCACGGCGTATTTCCAACGCGGCCTGGAAGCTTACCCGGAACTCCGCTTCCATCTGGAAGACGTGCTCTGCGGGGCGAACAGCGTGGTCCTTTACTACACCAACCAGAAAGGAACACATACCGCAGAGTTCATGGAGCTGTCCACAGAAGGCAAGATCACACGCGTGATCGCCCACTACAGCGCGTAAGCCGCGTCTGATAACATCGTCTCCCGTGCCACGCTTCCTGACGGTTGCCTTTGTCCTCATCACTGCTGTTTCCAGAGCCCAGACCTCGCCGCTACTGTCCCGCGGATATGCTGTAATCCCGGAGCCACGGCAAGTAAAGCTCGAGCCCATCGACTTCGATTTTCCCGCGGGCTGGTCGGTCCAGCGTGGCCAGGGAGTCGGCGAGAACTCGGTCGCCATTGAAGAACTGCGCTCGCGCCTCCGCGCGCCGGGCTCAAAGGTGGTCCAGCTTGAAATCTCGCCGGGCTCCGTGAATGCCGGCCCCGCTCAGGATCGCGATTCCGCCGCCATTGCCGAGCAGGCGTATCGTCTCGAACTATCACCCTCGCGCGTTCGCATCATCGCCGATGCAGACACTGGCCTGTTCTACGGCGTCGAAACGCTGCTGCAGCTCGCCAATCGCGGCACGTTGCCCGCCGGCGAGATCACGGACTGGCCCGACCTGCGCATGCGGCAGATCTACTGGGACGATGCCCATCACCTCGAGCGCCTCCCGGAGCTGAAGCGCGCGCTTCGTCAGGCCGCCTTCTTCAAGATCAACGGATTCGCCATCAAACTCGAAGGGCATTTCGAGTATCACAGCGCTCCCGCAGTCGTCGAGCCGTACGCGCTTTCGCCGGCCGAACTCCAGGAGCTGACCGACTACGGCCTTCGCTACCACGTGCAGCTCATCCCCTACCTTGATGGCCCGGCGCACATCGCCTTTATCCTCAAGCACCCCGAATACGCAAAGCTCCGCGCGTTCCCCGACAGCAACTACGAGCTCTGCATGACCAACCCCGATTCGTACAAGCTCATGGAAGGCATGTTCGGCGACCTGCTGGCGGCGAACAAGGGCGTGCAGTACATTTATTTATCCACCGACGAGCCGTACTACTCGGGAATGGCCGATAACGCGCAATGCAACGAGACGAACCGCGCGAAGGAACTGGGCAGCAACGGCCGCGTTTTGGCCGAGTTTATCACCAAAGTTGGGTCATACCTGCACGATCGCGGGCGGACGGTCGTGATCTGGGGCGAGTTCCCGCTGAAGCCATCCGACATCGGCGCCCTGCCTCCCTGGATCATCAACGGGGAGACCTACGGGCCCGATTTCGACAGTATCTACCGCGCCCACGGCATTCGCCAGATGATCTACACCTCCACCGAAGGCGAAGAGAAGCTGTTTCCCGATTACTTCATCGTGCCACCCCCGCGCAACCTGCACGCCGAGCGCGGAGGCGAGCCTCGCGTCGCCGGAGCCGTGCGGCAGATCCAGGCCGATTCGGCGCGGCGCAACTCCGACCTGATCGGACTTTTCGTCGCCGGATGGGCCGATATGGGACTGCACCCCGAAACATTCTGGCTGGGATACGCGACCATTCCCGCCACCGGCTGGAATCCCACCGGACCCGATCCGCGCGAGCTGATGAGCGAGTTCTATCCATTGTTTTATGGGCGCGCGGCGGCCGAAAACATGGATCGCATCTATCAGCTCATGAGCTATCAGGCGCAGCTTTGGAACGGTACCTGGGATGGCGTCGATTCCACCGCGCGGAAACCGATCTGGGGCTACTCTGAGGGCATCTATAAGCCGCCGCGCCCGGCGCACGATCAGGCCATCCCGCTGCCGGGCGCGCCTGGCGTATCGGACCTCGCGTACGACGGCAACTGGTCGCGCGAGAATGCTCGCCGTTTGGACGTCGCGGAAACCGCCGTAGCTGGAAACGACGAGCTGCTCGGGTTGCTGTATGCGGCCGAGCGCGCCGCCGATTCGAATCGCTACAACCTGGAAGTCTTCATCTCCATAGCACAGCTGTGCCGGCAGAACCTGCGCATGATCGAGGCCTTTGGACAGATCGACCGCTCGCTGTCACAGGCGCAGTCGGCCGCGCAGAAGAACGATCACGCCGACGCCGTTGCCGCTGTCGACCGGGCGCTCGACGCGGCTCGCCGCATTCGCGATGAACGCAATACCGCCCTGCGCGGCGCTGTCGATACCTGGTACAAGAGCTGGCTGCCGCGAACTGAAGAAGCGAACGGCCGGCGCTTCCTCCACGAGCTCGATGACGTGAAAGATCATCTACCGGACCGCACTGTCGACATGAGCTATCTGGTTTATCGCGAACTGCTGCTGCCCATGGATGATTGGTACACCCGGGTGCAGTCGGCCCGCAACGAATATGCTCGCGCGCACGATCTCCCGGCCCGCGAGGAGCCGTTGAACTGGAAAGCGCTGAACTAAACTGTGGGCCAGACAACGACGGCGGTAGCCGCGCAGTTGCCTGGATTCGCTCAGCATGCGATGCAGCGCTCGCTTCCGCAACGACACGGATGCCCGGCTTAGTGCAACGGTTTTATCGGCGGCGCGTCCACTTCGGTACATGATGACCCTGGAACGCGCACGCAAAGTGATCGCCGCCGCGGAGAAGAAGGCCTCCGAAATCGGCCAGCCGATGAACATCGCCGTAGTGGACGAGGGCGGGAACCTGCTGGCCTTCGAACGAATGGAAGGCGCATGGCTTGGCAGCATCGACATCGCCATCAACAAAGCCTTCACCTCGCGGGCTTTCGACATCACCACCAAAGAACTTTCGGAGCTCAGTCAGCCGGGCACGGACTTCTTCGGTATTCACGTTTCCAATCACGGCCGCATCATGATTTTCGCCGGCGGGATGCCTCTCAAGGACGGAGGCAAAGTGGTGGGCGCGATCGGCGTGAGCGGCGGCAGCGGCAAGCAGGACCATTCTGTCGCCGAGGCCGGCGCGGAAGCGTTCTGAGTGTCGGTGCGCCGCTGGCGGGCTGAGCCCGCCGCAGGCCGAGACCTGCCCCCCACAAGACCTTTCTACGCGAGAACCGAGAGTTGGGCAGCCAGGAAATCCAGCAACTGCGCCGGCTGCTGGCCGTCGGCCGGCAGTCGCAGCACGCCGGCGGGAGTGAACTGGGCGTCTTTCGTCTGCTGTACCACT
>DASRCB010000370.1:0-5609 GCA_035653295.1 Bryobacteraceae bacterium | reverse complement strand
TCGCCGTGTTCGTCGAAGCGTACGCGATCTGATACTGCGTGCGCAGCTCGTCCTGAATCTCCTGGAACACGGCCGACAGCGGCTCCTTGTGGCTGACGTGAAACACGCGCCCGCCGGTCTCTTCCGACATGCGCTTCAGCGCGCCATCGCCGCCGCCGAAAAACCCGTGGTATCGCGGGTCGGTGTACTGAATGCTGAAGATGATCGCGTCGGCTTTCTGCGCCGCCTCGATCGCATCCGTGATCTTGTACCGGCTCCCCTGGTCATCGCCGTCGGTAATGAGCACCAGCGCTTTCCGTCCAACCTGGTTCCGCAGTTGGTCGTGAGCGGCGAGGTAAACCGCGTCGTACAGGATCGTGCCGCGCGGCTGCGAAATCGTCGGCACCGGACCGGACGCCATTACGCCGCCGCCGAAATCCGTATCCACCTTCAGCCCTTTCAGGCCGGCGCGCAGCAGTTTGGGCGAGTTCGTGTAATCCTGCAACAGGTCAGCCTCGGGACCGAAAGCGATCAGAAACGCCTGGTCCTTCTGCCGCAGCACCGCCCCGAAAAACTGCGAAGCCGCCTCTTTGGTGATGTCCAGCAGGTTCTCCTGGCTCTTCGAGACATCGATCAGCAGGCCCATGGTGATGGGCAGATCCGTCTCTCTTTCAAAGGCCTTGATCTCCTGCTGTTTCCCGTCTTCAAAGACGGTGAAATCGTTCTTATTCAGGTTGCCGACCAGACCGTTATGGCGGTCGTGCACGGAGAAGAAGACCTGAACCAGCGAGACTTCCACCTTCAACGTGTCGTCGGTCTGGGCGGGTTCGCTGACCTTGGCCGATTGGTCCTGCTGCCCGGTTGCAGGCAGGACGCCGAGAGAACACACCAGCAGGGCTGCCGCGGCGATACGCATAGAATTAATGACGTAGATGCATTCCGAACACCCTGCGTTCCATTTTCAGGCCATCTCTCATCTTCGCGCCGCCGACCCGGTAATGGCGGCGATTATTGAGCGCGTCGGTCCCTTTCGCCTGCAATTGCGTGAGCCCGAATTCGGAACCCTGGTCCGCTCCATCGTGTACCAGCAGCTAAGCGGGCGCGTAGCTTCGAAGATCCTGGAACGCCTGATCGGGGCCATGCCCGAGGGCCGCCTGACCGCCGAAGGAATCCTCGCGCTTTCGCCGGAGCAGATGCGCGCCGTCGGCCTCTCGGGTCAGAAATCGGCGTACCTTCGCGATCTCGCCGAAAAAACTATCTCCGGAGATGTGGATTTCCCCGCCCTTCCCTCGCTGGCCGACGACGAGGTTATCGAACACCTCACGCGCGTTAAGGGCGTTGGCGTGTGGACCGCGCACATGTTCCTGATTTTCGCCCTCGGCCGCCCCGACGTGCTGCCTACGGGGGACCTCGGCGTGCGCTCGGCCATGAAGAAGGCCTATCGCATGCGCGCGCTGCCGAAGCCCGAGCGCATGGAAAAGATTGCCCGTCGCTGGAAGCCCTACAGTTCGGTGGCCAGCTGGTATCTGTGGCGGTCGCTCGAAAACGAAGCGGCCCTGTAGGATCATTCGCTAAGAAACCGGCCCACCGCCGCGGCCACCTTGTCCGCCTCGCAGCTCGAGGCCAGGTGCCCGCAGTCGTCCTCCAGCTCCACCGTCTGCGCATGCAGGTATCGCGCAAACTCCAACGCGGGACCCGGCGTGACGACATGGTCCTGCGTGGCGACAATGATCAGAGCCTTCGCCTTCACCGCCGCGGCCGCTTTGTCCAGCTGCCCACCGAACTCCTCGCTCACATCCATTGACATCATCGCCTGGCACTGCCGGATTTTGTCGTTGGCGTCGACGCCGCCGTGCTCGTGCCGTGCTTTCGCGATCGATTCCAGGGCCTGCTGGCGCGTAGTGTGCGCGTTGTAATGCTCCGGCGTGGTCAGCACCAGCGCCCAGTATTCGGCCTCGCTCACCGGCGCCGGATTCTCCTTGTAATTGCCTCCGTTCCACGCCACGCTGTCGGTGAGGGCGTCAATCTGCGCCTGCCAGTCCATCAGATCGTAAGGCGCCAGCCGCGGCGAGCCCACGATGGGAATGGCTTTGTCCATGAAGTCCGGATACTGCACCATCCACTGAAAGGTCTGCATGCCGCCCATGGAGATGCCCATCACCGCCTTCAAATGTCCGATGTGCAGAACGTGCGTGAGCAGGTCGTGCTCGGCGGTGGCCATGTCGCGGATCGCCACTTTCGGGAACTGCATGCGGGGCTGCAGGCGGCTGTTCGATGGCGACGAAGAAACGCCGTTGCTGAAGGCATCCGCGCCAATCACGAAGTAATCCTTCAGCGGCATGCCTTTCACCGTGTCCTCGAGCTGCTCCGTGCGTCCTCCGGCCCAGGTCGGAAAAAGAATGGCGTTCGATTTATCGGCGTTCAGCGTTCCCCACGTGCGGTAGCCGATGCGGCAGTCCCGAATCACCTCGCCGCTCGACAGCCTGAAATTTCCAAGATGGGCGAACTGCTGCTCCGCCGCGAAGGCGGTAATGCACAAAAGGAAAGCAAAAAATACGCGCATCATACACTGCGCATTGTAGTGGATGAGGAGAACGCCGACAAAGCTGATTCAGCGTCAACTGCGGCTAAATGAGATCAGCAAGTCACCCGGCCTGCATGCTGCGCGGATCCCAGCGGCACTGCCGCCGCTCGAAGTAGCTCACGTTGGTCAGCAGCGCCGGCCCCGCCGCGCGGAAGCCGAACGTCGGATCCTCGACCGAGGGCTTGTTATTGCGGATCGACTCGTAAAACGCACGATGATGCTCGAGATGCGTATTGAATTCCGGCGGCTTCTGGAACACCTTCTCGTTGTCCGGGCGCATCCCATCGGCGGTGGGCTTCTGTGGCGGATACTTCGCTTCGTACTGCCTGACGAACTGCTCCTGAATCGCTTTGGGAAAGGTGTCGATGGTGTACCCCGGCTCGGTCTCGCGCGGATGGCGGCTGATGGTGACATCGTCCATGCTGGCGGTCATCAGCCCCTCGCTGCCCACGAATCGCACGCCAAACGATTCGCCCGCATCGCCGCTGGCGAAGTTCACTTTCAGCGTCGCGGTGAATGTGCCGTAATCCAGCACGGCCAGCATCACGTCGGGCACGTCGCGACCGTCTTTCCAGAACCGCAGGCCCCCAGTGGCGTACACCTTCGTCGGACCGAGCGACTGCGTGGCGAAATGCAGACCGGAAAGCAGATGGACGAACAAGTCGCCGGCCACTCCTGTGCCGTAGTCGCGATAATTCCGCCAGCGGAACAGGCGGATCGGTTCGAAAGGCCGCTTCGGAGCGCTGCCGAGAAACTGATCCCAGTCGATGGTCGAAGGCGAAGCGTCCGGCGGAATGGAGTACTGCCACGCGCCGATGGCCGAGTTGCGATTCAGCCACGCCTCTACCATGTTCAGCTCGCCGATTGCGCCGTCCGTCAGCAGTGCACGCGCTTTCTTATAGCCGAGCGACGAAACATACTGGCTGCCCACCTGCATCACGCGCCCACTCTTCGCATGGGCATCGATGACGGCGTGTCCTTCGTCGAGCGAGTGGACCATGGGCTTCTCGCAGTAAACGTGCTTCCCGGCATTCAACGCATCGATACTGATGCGCGAGTGCCAGTGGTCGGGCGTGCCGATGATGATGGCGTCCACGTCGGGCCGCTGCAGAACCGCGCGATAGTCGCGCGTGGTGAAAAGGTCGCGCCCCCATTTCTCGCGGCAGCGTTCCAGCCGGCCATCGTAAATATCGGAAACGGCGATCAGCTTTACGCCCGGAAGCGAACTGGCGTAATGCGCATCGCCCTGGCCCATGCCGCCCGCCCCGATCAGTGCGATTTGGATATTGTCGTTGGTCATGGCTGCCTCAGCTCTGCTTCACCGTCATGTTCGCCGGGTCCCACTCGACAATGCGCTCTTCGAAATAGCTCACATTCGAGAGCAGCGCCGGCCCGGCCGCGCGGAAGCCGAATACCGGATTTTCCACCACCGGTTTGCGGCTGCGCACGCTGGTGAAAAAGCGGGAGATGTGGTCGTAGTGGTCGCTGTAATCGTCGGGAGCGCGGTACTGATCTTTGACGTCTGGCTGAATGCCTTCCGCGGTGATATGCGGGGGCGGGTATTTGGCGTGGTATTCCGCCAAAAACTTCTCCTGAATGGCTTTGGGGAAGGTGTCGATGGTGTAGCCCGGCTCGGTCTCACGCGGGTGCCGCGCGACTCTGACGCCGTCGCCGATGGTCATGATGCCCTCGCTGCCGATGAAGTGAAACCCGGAATTCTCGGCGCCGCCATCCACGAAGTTGACGCGCAGCATCAGGTTGAACGGCGGATGCGCGCTGGTTTCGGGATAGTCGTAGAGGCCAACCAGAACGTCGGGAACGTCGCGGCCGTCCTTCCAGAAGCGCAGGCCGCCCACGGCGTAGACCCGCTCGGGACCGATCGCGCCGGTCACGTAGTGCATGCCCGAAAAGAGGTGAACGAAAAGATCGCCGGCGACGCCGGTGCCGTAGTCGCGATAACAACGCCAGCGGAAGAAACGCTCCGCATCAAACGACCGCTTCGGCGCGCGCCCCACGAAGCGGTCCCAGTCGATGGTCTGCGGCGACGCGTCTGGTGCGATCGAGTATTCCCAGGCGCCAATCGCCGAGTTGCGATCCCACCAGGCTTCCACCATATTGAGCTGTCCAATCGCACCCTGCCGGAACAGCTCGCGCGCCTTTTCATACACGATCGAGCTCACCCGCTGGCTGCCCACCTGCATGATGCGGCCGGTTTTGCGCTGCGTCTCCACCACCGGCGCGCCGTCGTCGATGTGCTGCACCATCGGCTTTTCGCAGTACACGTCTTTGCCGGCGTTCATGGCGTCGATGCTGATCTTCTGATGCCAGTGATCGGGCGTGCCGACGATGACCGCGTCGATGTCCGGCCGTGCGAGGATCTCCTCGTACCGCCGCGTCGTGAACAGCTGGTTCCCCCACAGCTCTTTCGAACGCGCAAGCCGCCCGTCGTAGCAATCGGAAACTGCTACCAGCTTCACGCCGGGAACGCGTGCGGCATTATCGGCATCGCCCATGCCCTGCCCGCCGGCCCCGATCAGAGCCACCTGGATGTGGTCGTTGGGCGATCTGACGGGCGCGGCCTGCTGGGCGAGAAGCGGACCGGCGAGAGTGGCGCCGGCAGCGGTCCCAAGAAAATGACGTCTGGTAGTCGGCATCGGGGGGAAAAACTCCGCGGGAAGAGAATTAACTCACTACTCTATCAGGCGCGCCGGCGGCCCGGCGCTGACACGCTCGAGACGGCGGTCGAAGATCCATACCGCCGCCACAGCAGATAAGCCGGAACGCCCGTCAGCATCAGGGCCAGCCCGGCCAACGCGGGACCCGGGCGCGTAACCAGCATGTTCCCGAGGAACCAGACCGTCACCGCCAGGAACACCAGCGGTGTGGCCGGATATCCAGGCATGCGGTACGGGCGAGGCAGCTCGGGCCGCGTCCGCCGCAAAACGATCACGGCCGCGATCATCAGGCCGTAAAACACCCAGATTCCGAACAGCGCATAATCGATGAGCGATTCGTACGACCCTGTCAGCACCAGCACCGCCGCCCA
>DASRCB010000369.1:0-10946 GCA_035653295.1 Bryobacteraceae bacterium | reverse complement strand
TCCCTCGGTATCAGTGAAGAAGAAAAGCTTATCTTTGAGGACTCGCCCGCCGATGGACGCTGCGTAGTTATTGGAGATGGCGTGAGGGCGCGGGATGCCGTTAACGTTGTTGAAGAAGTCGTTGGCATTCAGGAGAGTGCCGTTCCAGTTCTCTGACAGGTTGCCGTGGAACCCGTTCGTTCCAGACTTGGTCACGTAGTTCAGCTGCGCGCCGGCATTCCGGCCATACTGGACGCTGTAACCGTTTTGGACGACGGAGGCTTCGGCAATCTCATTCTGGCCGAGAAGGAGGTTACTCGCCCCGGAGTTATTGAGGTTGAGGTAGGGATCGTTGTAGTCGTTACCGTCGATGGTGAACAGGTTGGCGGTGCCGGGCAGGCCGTGGGAGCTGAAATTGCCGTAACCACTGCCGGTGTTTTCGGTAATGCCGGGCACAGTGAAGGCTACCGTCGTGATATCACCGCCAGGCGCGGGCAGATCCATCATCTGCGTGGCGCTGAACGCGCGCGCCAGGTTCGCATTCTCGGTTTGTACGGCGGAAGGCGCAGCGTTGACTTCTACAACTGTCTGAGCCTGTTCGACGCGAGCGGTAAGGTTCAGGGTTGTAATCTGTCCCACCTGAACGCGTGTGCTGGCGACTTCGGTTTTGAGGCCGGTGGATGTTGCGCTGATTCGGTACTCGCCCGGCGGCAGGAACGAAAACCGGTAGGCGCCCGAGGCGGAGGTGGTCGTATTCTGGCTGACCCCGGTATCGGTGTTCGTGAGGACGACACTTGCGCCAGGAACGACGGCGCCGGTTGGATCGGATATGGTTCCGGTAATGTCCCCGGTGGTCAGAGTCTGCGCATCGACGGCCGGGAGCGCGAGAAACAGCGCCATCGCGGCAAGTAACCGCCAGGCGATGAAGGTTTTGCCGGTCTGCTCATTCGCTCTCATGTTTTCTCCTCATTTGCGTTTGCAGCGCTCGGTTCCGAACGCATCCCGGGGGCCATCGAAGTAATTGTGTGGCGTCAATAACTTAGAAGTCCTCGCAGTTTGAGTTTCTGGAGCAACGAGATCGTTTCGCGCGCGTGCCGCAGCGCACGGGCTGGCGCCGCACGGTTACTGCTTTCCCGATGACAGAGAGTGTGTCTAACGGTGACCTAACCCGGCAAGAGATGGGGCAGGACGGGCCAGTTACAACGAGTTATGCGGCTGTTATGTTCAAAGACTCAAAATTTCGCTCTGTTACATCGCCCGCAGCAACGTGAGGTACAGGATTGCGGAGGGTTTATCCAGAAACCCGGATCTCAGGCGCCAGAATATCTCCTGCGAGCGAGCCAGAGCCGCGGACTTCAGCGCAGGTGCGCCGGCCGCCACGTCCAGGACAGGCTCACATATGAGGGCAGAGAAACGCCCACCACCCGTTCGAACGGCGCCTCGTCGCCGGGAATCGCGAGCACTTCCGTGGTTTGCCCCGTGTAACCACTGGCGATCATGAAATTCACGCCGACTTCCATGCGGCCGTTGTGGAACGGACGGACCAGCGCGCCGCGGAACTCGCGTACGGGCACGCTGACAAACCCGTCGCCCAGCGGCCGGCGGCCCACCTCTTCATACTCGGCGCGCGCCTCGAGGCGGAACGGCAGGCGTTCGACCGCACCCAGAACATCGATGATCAGGCGAGGGGCTTCGGGAATGGCCAGCCCGTTCAACACGTCCCGCGCGTCGGCTTTCGACACCGAGGCCTGTACCGAGCCGCGATGAAAGTAATGGCGCGCGGCGAAGGTGACGAACCGGTTCCGCCCAGGACCCACATCGAATTGCAGGCCGGTATCGGGATCGATCTTCGCCAGGGACTGTTCCTGCGTGATGCGGCCGACGGTGACGCGCAGATCGGTGTTCAGGACTGTTCGCGACAGCGCCAGTTGCCACGAATGGGCGCGGGTAACGGGGGCGCCCTCACGCGCGCCGTTGCCGATGCGCGGGTCGTTGGTAAAGAATGTCTGCCCGAAGCTGAGCGCAAGCATCGGCAACGGAACGCTCTCCGGCGGGGCGAGGCTGATCGTTGCTTTGGGCGAGTTCACGCCCACCCACGCCTGTGTGGAGTTTGCGGGCCGCAGCCGATCGAAATTCACGATGTCGATCTGATCGCGTCTCCAGCCGACGTCGAACCCGAGCCAGCGTGCCGGGCGCCCGTCGATGGCCACGTACGGCGTCACCAGGCTCAGCGTTGCATCGTTCGCGGTGATGGACTGGAACCCGCCCTCCTGGTAACGGTCCAAATCGAGCCGCCGCGGCGCGTCCCGCAGGTAATCCATTCCCGACAGAATCGAAAAGGAACGCGAAAAATCGTGCACCCAGGTAGCATTCCCGCCGGCTACCGTTCGGAATTCTCTTTGGCGAATGAGGCCGTCGCCGAAGTTCGATTCGAGTGAGAGATTGTACGTGCGAATGAAGCCGGAGAGCTGAAGATGGTCGGCGGTGCCGAGGTTCCATACGTCATTCAGGGCGACTTCGACGCTGTGCGTCTGATCGCGCTGCCGCGGATCGATGGTGTCGCCCAGGCCGGGCACGCCGATCGGGACGAGGCCGGGAATTCTCGAGCTCCCGTAGTATCCAGTTCCGAGCAACGTGATCTCGTGCGGGCCGGCGGTCCATTGCCGGTACCCGTTCAGTTTGTACTGGCGGCGGTGTTCCGGCGCCTGGTGCAACCCGTCCCCACAGGCCGCTTCGATCGCGATCCAGGCGCGCGTGTCGGGCGCGGCAGGCGTCCAGCCGGTCGACAGGTCGATATCGCGGAAATCGCCGGTAATGCTCACGAATGGGGGCAGGCGATCACGGAATCCGTACGTTTCGGCCAGATCCACGGAATGATTTCCCTCGCGAACGTTGAAGGCGCCGCCATCCACCTGAACGTCTTCGATCGCCGCGGGGATGATCGGGTTCGGATCCGAGTAACCGTTCCCGTGGGCGTTCGCGGAGAGGTTGTTAGGGACCAGGAAGCCGCCGACCGCGAGAAACATTGCGATGGGTTCGCCGTGATCACCGGCGACGCCGGGCGCGAAGTACTGGGGAGCTTTGAGGCCGCCCGACGCCGTTTCCACGGGCAGCCCGGGAATCGAGATCGGCGCTCCGGGGCGCCCAGGGTTGGCGCCCAGAACATCGTCGATGGCGTACACGCGCTGGGCGGGATCGGGGTTGAGGATGGTGGACTCGGGGCCGGCGATCACGGCAATCGATTCGCGCCGCGCCTCGAGCCCGGAGAATCGGAGATCAACATTCGATGCGTTGCCGGTCACAACGGCGGTCGCGTCGCGAAATCCGGGCGCGCTTGCGCGCAGGGTGCAGGAATCGCTGGATGCGACCTCGAGGCGAAACGAGCCATCGCCGGCGGTAACGGCGCGTGCGCCCCCAGACGCCATAACCACTGCGCCCGCAACCGGCTGACCCGCCGGATCTGTGACCGTGCCGGAGATGGTGGCGGTCGCCGCCGAAGCGAGCGAAAGCACGGCGACAAGCCAACTCAACTGGGCCCGGAGCACGACTTACAAGGATACGTGGCCAGGGCTGTTGCCGGATGTTGTTCAACTTCGCACGACGACTCACGTCCGCCTCGGGGCTGAGATGCCAAGAGTTTCCGCCGGGCTATCGCTCGGCGCGAGGCTTCGAGCTACCCATGTTCGACGCGCGACTTGATATCCGCGTACGCCGCGTTGATGAGCGTGGTTAGCGCCGCGGTGTTTGTGGCTGTTCCCGGTCTCAGCTTTACGTGCCGCATGAACCTGCCGGCGCCCTGTAACAACCGGGCCGGGTCCGGCAGCGCCGCGCCCTGAAAGAAGCCTACATTTACATGCGAAGTGAATACATTGACGTAGCCGAAGGGTGCGTCCCCCAGGCATGCAACAGGACAGCCGTCGTGCAAAAGCTCCCGGACCTCGTCCCCGCACTTGCGCATCACCTCAAACCATTGGTGCGCGATGGCGCCCAACTCGCCGGTGTGCTCTTTCAGCCACCTGTCGATAGCCGGATCGCGCTCGACTGCGCCATCGAATCGCAGCAACGCCGTTCTCATACATAGATTATTCCCAGGCAGCGTCCTCGAGTGCCGCTGAGTCGAACTTCCTCATAGGCAGGAATGCCTGTGAACGCCGGCGCCGCGACTCTTACGGGGTCTTCTCCCCGTGGGCCGCCGCGGTGAGGTGCTTGTAATACCCGAGATCCCTGCCCGTCAGCAGCTTCGTGGCGAAAAGGATCTGGCCAGTGTGCTCGGAGAAATGCGCCACCACGTGGTAGATCGCCTCGAGCGTCGTGACATCGTACTTCTGAACCGTGGTGCGGCGGGCAAGGTCGTCCGGCGATAAACCGCGAATGATTCCCGCCGCATCGTTCACGGTTTCCCGAAGACGCTGCTTCAGCTCGGGAATCGCCACGGAGCCGCGCGCGGCGAATTCCTTGTCCCGCTCTCGGTTGTCCGGCCGGCCGGCGACTCCTGTGCCGATCCACTGGCCCACGTTGCCGCACAGGTGCAGCACCAGATTGCCCACCGCATTCTCGTGTTCGGTGTTGCGCATCCAGACCTGTTCTTCGCTGAGCCGGTCCAGACAATCCTCGATGCGGCCCGCATACTGCTGCAGCTTCTCGGCTGAGTACTTCAGGAACTCATCGAGAATCACAGGACCTCCTCGGACCAGTTTTGCAGCGCAGCTTTGACACGGCCGGTGAACTGATCGGCGAGCGCGCCGTCGATGATGCGGTGATCGAATGTCAGCGCCAGATACGCCATGCTGCGGATAGCGATCGCGTCGTCCTCGGTGACTACCGGCTCTTTCTGGACCGCGCCCGAGCCGAGAATCGCCACCTGCGGCTGATTGATCACCGGCGTGGCGAAGATGCTCCCAAAACTGCCGAAGTTCGTGATCGAGAAGGTGCCGCCCTGGACCTCATCGGGCTTGAGCTGGCGCGATCGCGCGCGTGTCGAAAGGTCCACGATCGCGCGCTGGAGTCCGAGCACCGTCTTCTCGTCGGCGTTGCGGATCACCGGCACGATCAGTCCGTTCTCCAGGGCCACCGCGATGCCGATGTTGATGTCGTTATGGTAAATGATGTTCGTTCCTTCCACCGACGCGTTCACGACGGGGAAGGCGCGCAGGGCTTCGGCGGCCGCGCGGACCACAAAGGGCAGGTAGGTGAGTGAGAACCCGTAGCGCTGCTGCACCTCACCCTTGTTGCGTTCGCGGATCTTCGCTACACGCGTCATGTCCACTTTGTGGACCGTCGTGACGTGCGCGGAGGTGCGTTTGCTGAACACCATGTGCTCGGCGATCTTCTGCCGCATGATGCTCATCGCTTCCACGCGCGTCCGAGGCTGTTCGGCGCGCGGCATCGCGGGAGCGGCAGGAGCCTGAGCCGGCGGCGCGGCTTGTTGCTGCGCGACGGGCTGCGGCTGCGGCGGGGCCTGCGGTTGCGGAATCGGATACGGCCCGGCGCCCGAAGGCTGCGGTGTCACCGACTGCTGCATGGTCCGCGCCCCCTGCGCGGACATGTACGCTTCCAGATCCTGCCGCGTGATGCGCCCGCCCGCGCCCGTTCCGCGCACCTGCTTCAAATCGATGCCGTACTCACGCGCCATCTTGCGCACCAGCGGAGACAAAGGCCCCAGCGGCGATTCCGGCTCCGGGGCGGGTGTTGGTGGAGCCTGTGGCTGGGGAATCGGATAGGGGCCCGCGGCCGAGGGTTCTGGCCGGGCAGGGTGGCCGGGTTCCGGCGTGTGCGCGGCGGTGGAAGGTCCGACGTCCGCGTCGCGCGGTGGCTGCCGCTGGTCGTACGAGGCGGGTCCGGGAGGCTCGGAGGCCGGCGATGGCGCCGCGCTCGCTCCAGCCCCGTCGCCAGCTTCGTCGATACGGCCGACCACCGTGCTGATGGCCACCGTTTTCCCCTCATCCACCAGTACTTCCCTCAGGACCCCGGCTGCGGGCGCCGGAATCTCGGTGTCCACCTTATCCGTTGAGATCTCGAACAGCGGCTCGTCGCGCTCCACGCGATCGCCCGGCTTTTTCAGCCATTTGGTGAGCGTGCCCTCCACGATGCTTTCGCCCATCTGGGGCATTACGACATCTGTCATATATTGCTCTCCTGCTCCGCGGCGGGCTGCAGCACGCCGTCATATTCGAACTGTTTCTGAAATTGGCGCACCAGCGCCTGCTCGACCAATGCTCGCGGGACTTCTACCCCGAGCGCTCGCATCGATGTGACTGGTTTCCTCAAACCGCAAGGCACGATGTACTGAAAATAGGACAGGTCCGTCACGTGGTTCAGCGCGAAACCGTGAGACGTCACCCAACGGCTGATGTGCACGCCGATGGCAGCGATTTTGGCGGGCTGAAGGCCTGCCCCACCTACCCACACACCGGTGCAGCCGGAGACGCGGCCGGCATCGATCCCGAACTCCGCCAGCGCGTCGATGATGGCCTGCTCCATGGTGCGGACATACCCAACCACGTCGCGCTTCCATTCCCGGAGATCGAAAATGGGATACCCGACGATCTGGCCCGGCCCGTGGTAAGTAATGTCCCCTCCGCGATCGGTTGGAAAAAAGCCGATGCCGGCGCGCTCCAGCACTTCCGGCGGGGCGAGCAGATTTTCCAGCTGCCCATTGCGCCCCAGGGTGAGCACATGCGGGTGCTCGACGAGGAGAAGTTGGTCCGGAATAAGCTCCCGCTTGCGCTCTTCCGCGAGGCGCTTCTGAAGGGCCGTGGCTTCGGCATATCCGATTCTGCCCAGCTCCCGAACCTCGAGACTACGCATTGATCGCGAGCCCGTAGACGCTGTTGAACGCGTCGCCCATCGCTTCATACAGTGTGGGATGGGCGTGAATCGTGTTCATGAGCGTCTCCACCGTGGCCTCGGCGGACATCGCCGTAACGGCCTCCGAGACCAGCTCGAACGCCTCGGGTCCGATGATGTGGACGCCAAGAATTTCGCCGAACTTCTCGTCCGCGATGATCTTCACGAAGCCGTCGTGCTTGCCCAGAATGCTGGCCTTGCTGTTGGCCGCAAACGGGAACTTCCCGACCTTTACCTGGAAGCCTTCCGCCTTCGCCTGCGCCTCGGTCAGGCCGACGCTGCCGATGCCCGGGTCGGTGTAGGTGGCGCCGGGTATGCGATTCTTGTTGATCGGCGTGGCGGGCTTGCCGGCCATGTGCGCCACCGCCACCATCCCCTCCATTGCCGCAACGTGCGCGAGTTGCGGTGTACCGCCCACGACATCGCCGATGGCGTACACCCCGGGCTCGCCGGTTTGCTGGTAATCGTTGACCCGGATAAACCCCCGGTCGGTCTGAACCTTCAGGCTCTCGAGACCAATGTTGTCTGTCAGCGGCTTGCGGCCCACCGCGACGAGCAGCTTCTCTGCTTCGATGGTCTCCTTTTTGCCGCTGGCGAGTGTTGCCTGGAAGCGGACGCCGTTCCCGGCCTTCTCCACATTCTCGGCGCGCGCGCCGGTCTCAACGCGAATTCCCGTCTTGCGAAACACGCGTTCCAGCTCCTTCGAGACCTCTTCATCTTCGACGGGGACCAGCCGCGGCAGCATCTCGAGGATCGTCACCTTCGTTCCGAACCGGTTGAAAATAGATGCGAACTCCACGCCCACCGCGCCGGCGCCGATGATGGCCAGCGACTTCGGGATGGCGGGCACGTCCAGGATCTCAATATTGGTGAGGATGGTGTCGTCCGCCTTCAGGCCCGGCAGCATCCGCGCCTCCGACCCGGTGGCGATAATAATGTTCTTCGTCTCCAGCACCTGGCGCTTGTCGCCATTCGTCACTTCAACGCGACCCCCGCCGAGCAGCTTGCCGAACCCCTTCACCCACTCGACCTTGTTCTTCTTCATCAGGAACTCGACGCCCTTGGCGTGTTTGCTGACGATCTTATTCTTCCGGTCGAGCACGCGGGCGTAGTCGAGGCGCGGGTTCTCGCAGAGAATGCCTTCGTCGCCGGAGTGGACGAAGCGCTCCCACACGTCCGCGGTATGCAGGAGCGCTTTGGTCGGGATGCAGCCCACGTGCAGGCAGGTGCCGCCCAGCTTCGGATCCTTCTCGATGATCGCGGTTTTCAGGCCGTACTGACCGGCGCGAACAGCAGCGGAGTAGCCTCCAGGACCACTGCCGACGATGACGAGGTCGTATGCCATTGCCCGCTAGTGTAACATCGCATTAAAACTACTCTCGTAGTTGAGACACGAGCAGCAGACGGTTGGAACGGAGGTGATACGGCGTGCGGTCGAGTGCGCCATACCAGGCAATGGGATATAGCCCCACACGCGCCAGCATGCGCTTCAACTCGGCAGTCGTGTACAGATGCGCTTCGCCCCAACGGCTCTCTGTCCTCCCCTCCCGGGTGAACGCGAACTGAGTTCTGAGCACGCTCCGTGGCGGATCGTATTCATGGTGCAGAACCATCCCGATATCCCCGACCTGATAGGTCGCATCATCCTTCAGGTTGGGTAACAGCGACTCGGCGGCGTGACCCGTGTCCAGGATGAAACGTCCGCCTGGCCGCAGGACCCCGGCAATGGCCGCGAGAAACGTCTCATCACCACCCTCTTCCAGGTAGCCGAAGCTGTTACCGAAACAGTAAGCGCCGTCGAACGGGCCGGGCGGGAGGCGGCGCATGTCGCTGCGCACGAACGTCACCGCGCTGTCCCGCCGCGTCGCTTCGTTGATGAAACCGGCCGCGAGATCCACGCCGGTCAGGCGATAGCCACGCGACGCGAGTTCGATCGCGTGCCGGCCGTTGCCGCACGGCACGTCGAGGATCGAGGCACCCGGTTGCAGGGCCAGTTCGCGGGCGATGAAATCGGCCTCGGCGCGAGTCACTTCCGGGGTTGCGACGCCGCGCCACATGTCCAGAACAATACCGCTGAAGAACGTTTCGTACCAATGTTCTGACAATCAGTCTCTCCTCTGAATGAAGACACTTCTCAGGTGCGGGCCAGAGGCCCGCTGCAATTGGAGAGACAGGGTCAGCGGACGGCGGTCGTCGACAAAGGCGTCCCGGCGATTATAGCCCTTTCAGGAACTCCAGGTCCACGTTCCCTCCGGACAGCACGATCCCCGGCCGCTGCACATCCGCGGGTAGCTTTCTGAAAAGGACGGCGGCGGCGGAAACAGCCCCACTGGGCTCGACCACGATCTTCATGCGCGTGAGCAGGAAGGCCATCGCCGCACGAATCTCTTCCTCACTGACAAGAAGGACTTGCTCCACGTACTGACGAATCACCTGAAACGTCAGCTCACCGGGTTGTGTAGCGCGCAGCCCGTCCGCGCTGGTGTTCGGGATGGGAATGGCGACGCGTTCGCCGGCGCGCATCGACAGAAATGTGTCGTTGGCGTTTTCCGGCTCGACTCCGAAGACGCGAATCCCGGGCTTGATCGCCTTCGCTGCCACCGCGCACCCGGAGATGAGGCCGCCCCCGCCGATGGGCACGACCAGCGCGTCGATGTCGGGCGCCTGCTCCAGGAGTTCGAGCGCGGCTGTTCCCTGGCCGGCCATGGTCCACGGGTGATCGAATGGTGGAACCAGGGTCGCCCTGGTCTCTGCGGCGATTCTCGCCCCTATGGCCTCCCGATTCTCGGTCATCCGGTCGTAGGTGACGACCCGAGCACCATATCCCCGCGTAGCCTCCATCTTCGACCGCGGTGAGTCCTGAGGCATAACGATGGTGGCCGGCGCCCCAACCGTCGCCGCCGCGATGGCCACAGCCTGGGCATGATTTCCCGACGAAAAGGTTACGATGCCCCGGGTCGCTTCGCTCGCCGGAATCGAGAACACGAAATTCGCCGCCCCACGGATCTTGAAAGCCCCGGTGCGTTGCAGGTTCTCGCATTTGAAGACGGCGCGGCAGCCGGCGCGTTCATCGAACATTCGTGAGGTCATTACCGGAGTGCGATGCGCAATCGCCCGGATCCGCTCCGCCGCGCGCGCAACATCGTCGAAATCAATGGGCGACATGTGCTGAATCTCGCTGAAGAACCAGCGTGCCATAGCGGTCGATGGCAGCGCGCCACCGCGGCGCGATCAGCGTGGTCGAGCCATAGTCGAGCACCAGGGCCGGCCCTTCAATCCGGCGCGGCAGGTGGCTGCGTTCAAAGACGGCGATGTCCCGCCACTTGCCCGTCACGAACACGCGCCGCGTGTTCGCCGTGGCCGCACGTCCCCGCCGTGCGGGAACGCGCAGATTGAGCGGCTCCGCCCACCGCCTCGCGCGCACCCGGATGGTGACCGCCTCCGTCGCGCGCTTCGCATCGGCGTACCCGTAAGTGCGCTCGTGTTCGGCATGGAAGAGCGTGCTGGTCTGATCGCCGCGCCAGGGCACGTTCAGCTCGTAACTCTGTCCGACATACCGCAGATCGGCCGACCGCGTCAGTTCCGCGCCGCGATTCTCGCGCGCCGCGCGCCGCTCCAGGACCCGGAACTCGTTCTCGATATCCGTGCGGTTCAGGACTCCGGCCGCGTAATCGCGAACCTGGTCCGCCAGCAGCATTCCGAGCGCCGAGAGTGCGCCTGCCTGGGCCGGCACGAGCACGGTCAGAATGCCCAGGTCCTCGGCCATTTCACAGGCGTGCAGTCCGCCGCAGCCGCCGAACGCCAGCAGCGCGAAATCGCGCGGGTCGTGCCCTCGTTCCACCGACACCACGCGAATGGCGCGCTCCATGCCGGCGTTGGCCACGCGCACGATCCCGGCGGCGGCCGCGATGCGGTCCACGGCGAGCCGCGACGCGATGCGGTCCACCGCTCTGGCGCTGCGCTCGACGTCCAGATGCATCTGCCCGCCGACGAGCTGGTCCGCGCCAATGCGGCCCAGCACCACGTGCGCGTCCGTGACTGTCGGCTCATCGCCCTTCCCATAACATGCTGGCCCGGGATCGGCGCCCGCGCTTTCCGGCCCGACCCGCAGCAGGCCGCCT
>DASRCB010000368.1:0-6642 GCA_035653295.1 Bryobacteraceae bacterium | reverse complement strand
GGTCACCTTGCATGCAGATGTCCGGCCTACCTCAGCGGCCAAGCCAGGACGTGAAGCACGGCGGGATCACGAATACGAACGCCGCGGCACAGCCAATGTTTTCTGTGCGGTAGAGTCGAAGGCCGGTCGCCACTTCACCTTTCCCACACCCGATCGCTCCGCGTTTGAGTTCGCGCGGGTGGCCTGCGAGTTGGCGATGCAATACCCCACGGCCAAAACCATCCATCTGGTTCTGGACAACCTGAACATCCACTGCCGAAAATTGGCGATTCTCTCGAAATCGATCACCGTTCTCATCTGAAACCGATCATCATTCTCCGGTAGTCGATCAGCGAGATCGGAGCGAAGCGACGCTGGCCTTCTGACTCTAACCCGAAGTGATCGGAATCGCAAGAGAATCCTCCCCGGTCGGAGCGCAGCGACGCTGAGCCGCACCGCGGAAAAAGGAGTCCGGGGAAAAGGGGCGCAGCCCCTGTTCCCCGCCTCGGCACACAGCGGCCCGGAGCGCGCTTTTAGCGCTCCGGTTTCGGCGGGTTCTTCCGCATCGACTCCCCGCGCAGCTCGATCCGGTGCGCCCGATGCACGATGCGGTCCAGGATTCCCTCCGCCACCGTCGAGTCGCCGATCTGCTGATGCCACTTCGCCACCGGCATCTGCGAGGTCAGGAGTAACGACCGCGTCTGGCAGCGATCCTCGCAGATCTCCCAGAAGTCGCGCGCTTCAGTTTCCGCCAGCGGCGTCATCGCCCAGTCGTCCACCACCAGCACGTCCACCTTGCTCAGCCTCACGAGCAGACTGCGCAAACTCCCGTCGGCCCGCGCCAGCGCCAGATCGCGGAACAGCGCCGCTGCCCGCGTGTAATATGCCGAGTATCCGTCGCGGCACGCCTTCTGCGCCAGCGCGCAGGCCAGATAGCTCTTGCCCACGCCCGTCGGACCGCACACGAAAATGTTCTCGTGCCGCTCGACCCACGCCGAATCGGCCGTCAGCGACCGCAACAGCGTCTTATCGAGCCCGCGCGCGGCGCGATAATCGATATCCTCGACCGAGGCATTGGCGCGCAGCTTCGCCCGTCGCAGTCGCGCCTGTAGGGCTTCGTTCTGCCGCCACGTGAACTGCCGGTCCACCAGCAGCGCCAGACGGTCTTCGAAGCTCAGCTCGCTGGCCGTCTCGTTGCTCGCCATCTCGCGTAGGGCTTGCGCCATACCGTGCAGCCGCATGGCTTCCAGTTTTTGTAACGTCGGTTGTTGTAGCATGGCGGTCTCCTATTGGAAGTACTCCGGCCCGCGCAGATTCTCGTGATCCGGGGTGATCCGAGGCGGCGGCGGCGCCAGCGGCTGCGAGTCCAGCCGGTTTTCGAGAATCGATTTGACATGACGGTAACCGATGGCGCCGGTCGTGATCGCGCGCACCGCGGCTGCCTCCATGCGCTCCGGCGAGTGCTTCCGCGCCAGCCGGATCAGCCCCAGGCAGGCGCGGTATCCCATCTCAGGATGCGGTTTGGCCTCCAGAATCCTCTGGACGAGCTGCGCCGTGTGCGGCCCCACCTTCCCCGCCCACTCCACCATGCGCGAAGGCGTCCACTCCAGATGCGCCTGATGGCTCTTGGGCCGGTGATCGGCCTGGGTCACCGGCTGGTTGCGTCCGCGGCTGCGCAGGTGCGAGGCCACGCGTTCCGAGCGATGAAAGATCTCCACCGTGGCCGGCGTGGAACGCACGTCCACCACCTCGCCGGTGAGCGTGTAGGGCACGCTGTAGAAGTTGCCGTCGAAGGCGATGTGGTAATCGATGTTCACGCGCGCCTGCGCCCACTGGCTCAGGTCATAGCGCTGCGCGGGCAGCGGCCGCAGCGCGGGCCGGTCGACCTTGGCGAACAGCGAGGCCCGGCTCTCGTCGCGCCGTTTGCGGAAGGGCCGCTGATTGAGCTGCCCGAGGAGCTCGCGGATCGCCTGGTTGCATTCCGCCAGCGAGAGGAAGCGTCGGTGCCGCAGGCACATCACGATCCAGCGCTGCACCACCTGCACGGCGCTCTCTACCTTGGCCTTGTCGCGCGGCTTGCGCGGACGCGCCGGCATAACCGCCAGATGGTAGTGCGCGGCGAACTCCTGGTACGTGGGATTCAGGTCCGGCTCGTACAGGCAGGCCCGGCTGACGCCGGTTTTGGTGTTGTCGGGGATGAGCAGTTGCGGGCAGCCGCCGTAGAACTCCAGGGCGTTCATCTGCACTTTCAGCCAGTTTTCCATCTGCTGGTTGGGGACGGCTTCGGCGTAGGTGTAGCTGGAGACGCCCAGCGCGCTGACGAACAGCGGCGCGGCGTGGACCGTGCCGTCGCCGGCATAGATGGGAATGGTGGCGCCGGCCCAGTCCAGAAACAGCTTCTCACCGGGCCGGTGTTCCTGGCGCAGTACGACGTCCTGTTGCTTGCGCCAACGGCGATAGAGCTTGCAGAAGTGCGGATAGCTGAAGCCGTCCGGATGCTGCTGCCGGTATTCCTCCCACAGCAGCTCCAGGGTCAAATCGCGGTGCTGCTCCCGCTGTTGGCCGAGCGCGGCGAAATCCGGCAGCGGTTGTTTGGTGGGCCGCTCGGCGGCCGGCGCGGAAGGGAACAAGGCGACCTCCAGCCGGGTCTCGTCCCAGTCCTCGGCTAAGGGCCAGGCCAGGTTGGCGTGTTCGGCGCGGACCAGGTAATCGTGGACGGTGCTTTGGCTGACATTGGCGCTGCGGGCGATCTGCCGCTGACCGAGTTTCTGTTCGAAGTGCAGCCGGAGAATTTCGTGGATCTTGCGCATGGACTTCCTCTTTCTGGGCAACGGGGGCGGCCCCTCCTGGGCGCCCCATCGTAGCCCCGGTTTTGTCCAGCGCCGGATCGCCCTTCTCCCGTTCCGATCGGCATTCTCACCGGATTCCGATCACTGTTCTCCCATTCCGATCACTGTTCTCCCCGAAGGGGAAAAGTGATCGGTTTGCCAGGAGAATGCTTGATCGGTTTCGCGTGAGAACACTGATCGGATTCAGAGGAGAATGGTGATCGGTTTCAGATGAGAACGGTGATCGGAATCGAGGAGAATCCGCACCATTATGTTTCAAGCTGAGATGAAGCCCGAGAAACGCTCTAGAAGTACTGCTCCAACCGAAAAGGAATTCCTTCGGACTGAAGTGGCGGTCGCCCAGATTTACGCTGACCTGGCGGAGCGGCAACGGAACTTGGGTCTCGTCGAGGCCGCGGACTCATCACTATCCGAATCGGAAATCAGCTACACCCGAATGCGTCGTGCACTGTATATTCTCCGTCTCCGTGATGCTGCCTTCGGATCTCCGCTTTCACACAACTCCCCGCGTGGAGGAGCGGAGGCCGAGGCGAACGAGGCCCTTTGGATCCAAAGCGCCCGCGCCTCGCCCCGCAACCGATCCTGCCCCGGGGCAGCTACCATGGGCGAAATCCCGACATTGGCTGTTGTCGGTTCGCGGTCGAAGCCGCTCCTCTAGGTTTCTTCCTGGATCGCGGTGCTCAACCTGGTTGGGTGTTCGCCTGAGGAGGGCAACAACTTCCAACTGATCGCGGTGACGCAATCCTCGAGGGACAGCCTGGTTACGATCTGCTCCAGTATTTCGTCGTTGCGACCCGGCAACCGCACGTCCGCGTCCACCAGGACACCGCAGGGTTGATCTTCGCTGCGCAAGGCGTAAAGCGCGCAGGGTAGACGGCCGACTGTTTGCAAAAGCAATGAACGGACCCGGGATTCCTCCTGCGCTCGGCAGGTGAGCTCCACATGGTAGCAGACCGCCTC
This sequence comes from Bryobacteraceae bacterium, assembly GCA_035653295.1. GTDB lineage: Bacteria > Acidobacteriota > Terriglobia > Bryobacterales > Bryobacteraceae > DASRCB01. Next base: position 2,854 of record DASRCB010000368.1, on the reverse strand, counting down.
CGGTTTGAATTCAGCCGCAGGGGGATGCAGTTTATAAGCCAGCGGTCGCAAAGCGGTGTTCGTAAGCAGCACTCCGGCCATCACAATGGCGGCATAATGTGGATATCCCAAGGCGGTAACTACCCCTACTGCTGCTGAACACCAGATCGTGGCGGCTGTGTTCAGGCCGCGAACCTGGGTACTCTCCTTGAAAATCACGCCGGTGCCGAGGAAGCCGACTCCGGAAACCACATACGAGACGATGCGCCCCTGAGCGGTGGCGTCTCCGGTAACCAGGAAGCCGCACATGCTGAACACCGCCGCGCCGCCGGCCACCAAAGCGTTGGTGCGGGTGCCTGCCATTCGCTGCCGCCATTGCCGTTCCAACCCGATGAGCGCACCAAGGACCAGTGCCACAGCGAACCGTGCTGCAAAGCTCTGGATTGTCAAATCAGCCATTTTACGCTCCGTCAATGCTCATTCTGCCTCCATGGAATACCGGCACGCTGGCCACAGGGCCAATCTCCTTTGGCAACCATTCAGAACGTGAACTTCGCCGCTACCTGTGAAATCCGAGGCGGGGCGGCATGTGTAACATACCCGAAGGTGGCGCTATTGATGTTGCCGTCCACAAAGTCGTCACCGAAAAACTGCGTATGGTTGAATGTGTTGAAAGTCTCGAAGCGGAGCTCGATTTTCGTCGATTCTGAAAGCCGGGTCAGCTTTTGAAGGGCGATGTTGTAGTTCGCCATTCCCGGGCTGTAAAAGAACCTGCGCGACGAAGTGCCCGGCGTACCGAGCGCGTTCGGGCTGAACAGCGAGGTGTTGAAATACGGCTTTCCATTCCGTGGGTCGTGATTGATCTGCAGATTTCCTGGAACCACGTCGGGAAGATCGATGCTGACGCCATTGACGCCGTTGTTCTGAACCCCCATCAAAGCGTTGTCCCCGAAGCTGGCAAACGTAACCGGCAGCCCTGTGGAAAAGCGCGTAGTACCGGAGATCGCCCAGCCATCCGCGAGCCGGCTCCTGGTCCGGAACGCGTTGGTAAACGGAAGTTCGCAGGTGTAGCTGAAAACGAAGTTGTGCTTGATATCGAAGCGCGAAATTCCATACTGCTTGCGGTAGCTGTATGGGTCGACCTGTTCCTGCAGATTCGACGACCAATCGAGCGATTTGCCGTAGCTGTAGCTCGCGAGGAGCGTCAGCGGACCTCTGCTGCGCTTCAGCGTGAGTTGCAGCGCATTGTAATTCGAGTTGCCCATATTGGCGAAGTATCCGTCGCTTCCGATTTCGTTGCTGAAAGGCGCGCGCGTCCCGTTCACGACCGTTCCGTCCGGTCTGGTATAAACGCCATTTTCCCCGAAAGGACCGCATGTTGGTGTGCCTGGAGCAACGTTCTGAGGTTGGCTCAGGCCCAGGCAAAGCGATGGAACGCCGGGATTTGCGCCGAGCGAGGTAAGCAAGTGCCGCCCCAGAGAACCGACATAACTGGCAGACGCAAGATAGCTGCTACCGATTTGACGCTCGATCGTAACATTGGCCGTCATTGCGTAAGGCGTCCGATTTTTATGGGAATTCAGGGATTGTAGTGGGGCGATGCCACCGGCCGGCGCCATGCGACAATGCCGTCGATGCAGGATCATGAACTTTATCGGCGCATTCTCGGAATCGAGGCTCCCTGGTATGTGGACTCTGTTGACCTGAGATTGGAGGTTGGCGAGATCCACGTTTATTTGCGTCACCACGAGATGATCGAGTGGGCCTGTGCGGAATGCGGAGCGGCCTGCAAGCTGTATGATCACCAGCCGGAGAGGCGCTGGCGGCATCTGGACACCTGCCAGTATCAGACGATCTTGCACGCGCAGCCGCCGCGGAGCGAATGCCGCGAGCACGGTGTCAAGGTAGTCAAGCTCCCTTGGGCGGAACCTTCGAGTCGATTCACGGCGCTGTTCGAGGCACTGGCAATCGAGTGGTTGAAGGCGGCGAGCCAGAAGGCCGTCGCGGGGCTGCTGCATCTGAGCTGGGATGAAATCCACGGCATCATGGAGCGGGCCGTGCAGCGCGGTCTGGGGCGGCGGCAAACCGAACCGGTGGCCGAGATTGGCGTAGACGAGAAGGCGTTTCGCAAGGGGCACAGCTATCTGACTCTGGTGAACGATCTGATGCGGGGACGCGTACTGTATGTGGCCGAAGACCGGAAGCAGAGCAGTTTGGATAGTTTCTGGGAAACGCTAACGGTCGAACAAATCGGCGGAATTCGGGCAGTGGCGATGGACATGTGGGACCCGTACATCGCCTCAGTGAAGGAACACGTACCGGAGGCCGACGGGAAGATCGTGTTCGACAAGTTCCATGTAGCCAAGCATCTGGGCGATGCCGTGGACAAGGTGCGACGGAAGGAACACAAAACCTTGAAGGCTGCCGGAGATGACCGCTTGGCGGGGACACGGTATGACTGGCTCCGGAACCCGGCGAAGATGGAACCGGAGGATCGCAAGGAATTCGCCGAGCTGCGAAACAGCGGATTGAAGACGGCGCGCGCCTGGGCGTTGAAGGAGACGGCCATGGCGCTATACGACTACGTCTACGAACGGCCGGCGAGGAAACACTTCCGGTGGTGGCACGGATGGGCCGTCCGGAGTCGGCTGCAACCGATGATCGAAGTGGCGCGGATGCTGAAACGGCGGTTCGACAACATCATCACGTACCTTCGGCATCGCATCACAAACGCGAGCAGCGAATCCATTAACGCCAAGATCCAATGGGTGAAGTACACGGCACGGGGCTTCAGGAATAGGCAGAACTTCGTGCATGCCATCTACTTCCACTGCGGCGGTCTGGACTTGGCCCCCACTAAATAGCCGGAAGCGCC
>DASRCB010000367.1:0-29208 GCA_035653295.1 Bryobacteraceae bacterium | reverse complement strand
ACGGCCGGGAAGATCCCGCGCACGGCTGGTATTACGGCCATGTGCTTGCGACGGTGCGCGAGGGACGGGTGTCGTTCGAGATCCGGCGGTTGCGATAATTCGGACCCAATCCGTGCGGGGCGCCACCTTCGTAACGATGATGCGACCTTCGTGACGTGAGTTGAATCAAAGTTGTCGAGGGCGCGGCGGTTGCTCATCGAGGAGGAGCGAGTTGAGACGAAAATGGTTGGTCCTGTTCGCGGCGCTGTTGACCGGCGCCATGGGTCTCGACGCGGCGGATCTTCGCGACGACACGCTGGACGCATATCGCGACTATATCCAGCAGGCTCAGACAGCTGCGCTGCGCGGCGGGCAATCGCGCTTTTTGTGGATTGACGGCTCGCCCGAGAATCTGCAGCGGGTGCGCGCGGGCGAGATTGTGGTGGCGCCCGTAGGCCGGACGCCTCGCAGGGTTCCCAACGGCCTGGTGCACGACTGGATCGGCGCCGCGTTTATCCCGCACGCCACGCTTGACGAGGTGTTCGCCATAGTTCGCGATTACAGCCGTTATCACGATTTCTATGGGCCGCTGGTGATCGATTCGCGTCCCTTCGAATGCCACCCCGAGCAGTGCCGCTTCGAACTGCTCATGGCCAATCACGCGCTCTTTTCGAAATCGGCGCTGGACGGCGAGTATTCGGAGACGTACACGCGCGTGGGTGAGACGCGCTGGTACAGCATCGCGCAGAGCACCAGCATGCGGCAGATCGACCATTACGGCCAGGCCGACGAGCGGCGGCTGCCAGCGGACGAGGGCAGCGGGTATATCTGGCGGATTTTCAGCATTTCGCGTTTCGAGGAGCGCGATGGAGGCGTCTATGTGGAGCTGGAGGCGATCGCGCTGAGCCGGGGCATTCCGGCGTCACTGCACTGGTTCGTGGACCCGATCGTACGCCGCGTCGCGAGGGATTCGCTAACCACATCGCTGGAGAAGACCAGGGTGGCGGTGAGCGGCCCGGCGGCGCGGACGACGCTCGCACGGCTCGGCACTGCTCATCGATGATTCGCTCGCTGCTGCTGAAACACGGCTATTCTTTCCTGTTTGGGTATATTCTCGGGGTTACCGCGGGCATTCCGATTCCAGCAGACCCGCTTCTGCTGGCGATGGGAGCAATGGCCGGCGATGGCCGTTACTCGATGCCGCTGTCGCTGCTGACGGCAGCCGCGGCCGCGCTGATCGCCGACTGGATCTGGTACGAGGTGGGACGGCTGCGCGGGCGCGCGGTGCTGGCATTGCTGTGCCGGTTTGCACTGGAGCCCGACAGCTGCGTTCGTTCCACGGAGATCAATTTCCGGCGGCGCGGGCCCCGCGCTCTGCTGTTCGCGAAGTTCGTGCCGGGAATGAGCCTGGTTGCAATGCCGCTGGCCGGGACCATCCGCATGCCGCGCTGGCGCTTTCTGCTGGGAGACGCGACCGGGGTTGTGTTATGGGCGCTGACATGGCTGGTGGCGGGCTTCGTTTTTCATCGGCAGGTGGACACGGTAATCGCGTGGCTGGGGCTATTGGGCACAAGGGCCGGCGTCACAGTCGCGATCCTGATCGCGTTGTACCTCGGCGTGAAGTATTTCCAGCGCTGGAGATTTCTGCGGCAGGTGCGCGTAAATCGGATAACGCCTCAGGAAGCCGCGGCCTTGATCGAGAGCGGCGCCCCGGTCACGATTCTCGATCTGCGGCATTCGGCGGATGTGGCCCGGGAAGGCGTCAAAGTCGCGGGTGCGCTGGTCGTGGCTCCGGAGGACCTGCGGTCGCGCTCGCATGAGATCCCGGACGATCAGGAGATTATCCTGTACTGCACCTGACCTAATGAAGCGACGAGCGCCCGGGTGGCGCTGCAGCTCAGGAAGGCGGGGATTCGGAAGGTACGGCCACTGGCCGGCGGGTTTGAGGCGTGGCGACAGATGGAGCTGCCGCTGGAGCCAGTGGCGGGGTGAAGCGTGCTTAGAGGCCCTTCATTGGATAGAACGCGTCGATATTGAACCACACCGCGACGGTTTTTCCGGTTTTGGGGTCCTTCACCTCGAGCAGGTCGTAGCTGTGCGGCTTGCCGGAGATTAATGACTGTTTCACCGGCATGCGCGGCAGCGCCATGACTGCAAGGACGATGTACTCCTCATGGGTTCCGATGACCTCGAATGCCGTTTCTTTCGATCTGCCATCGCCCGATCGAAAGATGGACTGCAGCAGCGCGGAAGCGACATGGTGGTGGAACTCCGCATCGCTGGTGCGGTTCAGGGCCGCGTACGCCTGCGAGGCGGCAACATGAGCTTCGATGTTCGGAAAGCCGCTTTCGATTAGTTTTTGCGCCTCTCTTACGACCTGCTCCTCGTTGTCTTTGGCGCGGGCGCGGCGCATGGCGACGAGCGTTTCCGAGTCTCCGCGAGGGTCACATGCGCTCGCATGCACACAGGCCATCCGAAGAGCGCGGAAATCGATGGAAAAATCTCCGGCGGCGACGCGCTTCAACAGCTCGGCATATTCGGCGTCGGCCGGCTTTGTTTCAGCGGCGCTGGTGGTGACGGCGATGGGCGCTGGCGAATGCCAGCGCAGATCGTCTGAGGCAGGACATTTGCCGCTCAATGCTATCACTCGGAGTAGGACAGTCCGTAGACGGGCCTGAGACCTACAGGACTGCTACGTGAGGTCAAACGAGTCGCCGCGGTCGGGAATGACCACATCCAGCTTGTAGCGAGCGCGGATGGCTTCGGCAAGCGCCTTCTGCGAGGTGTTTTCACCATGTACGAGGAAGACGCGGCACAGCGTGGGCGTCATGGGCTCCATCCAGGCCAGTAGCTCGCTCTGATCAGCGTGGCCGCTGAGCTCATTGATTTTCTGCACGTCCGCCCGCAACGGCATCATGTCGCCGAAGATCGGAACCTCCGGCCATCGTTCAAGGATCTTCCGTCCCAGAGTGTGCTCCGCCTGATAACCGGTGATCAGAACGGTATTTCGCGGGTTCCCGATGTTATTGCGGAGATGGTGCAGAATGCGGCCCGCCTCGCACATGCCCGAGGCGGAGATTACCATGAACGGACCGTGCAGATCGTTCAGCGCCTTCGACTGCGCGGTGTCGCGGATGTAGCGCAGGCGGGAGAAGCCGAACGGGTCCTGACCGGCGGAGACGAAGCGTAACGCTTCTTCGTCAAACAGTTCGGTGTGTTTCCGAAAGACCTCGGTGATACTTACCGCAAGGGGGCTGTCTACAAAGATCGGGAGCGCGGGGATACGCTTCGCGTTCATCAGTTCGTGCAGCATGAGGACGAGCTGCTGGGTGCGACCGACGGCGAAAGCCGGGACGATGACGCGTCCACCGCGTTTCCAGGTGCGGTTTACGATATCCTCCAACTTGCTCTGCACGGCCTCCATGGGTTTGTGCAGGCGATCGCCGTAGGTGCTTTCCACAATCAGGTAGTCGGCGGGCGGCATGCGCTCGGGGTCTTTGATGATGGGCAGACCCGCGCGGCCGACATCGCCCGAATAAGCCAGGCGCACGGCGCCAGAGCCGTTCGTGGCGGTGAGCAGCACGCACGTGGACCCGAGGATATGGCCGGCTTCGAAGGACGTATAAGTCAGGCCTGCGCCGATGTCCACCGGCGTGTCCATGGGCGTGGCGCGGAAGTGCGGAAATGTCTGCTCGGCGTCTTCGGTTGTGAACAGCGGCTCCACGGCGGTGTCGGACTCGCCGTTCCCGAGAGATTTACGGCGGCGCGCACGCTTGTTCAGGTACGCGGCGTCGTGTTCCTGGATGGCGGCGGCGTCGGCCAGCATGGGGCGGCACAGATCTGCCGTGCCGGCGCTGGCATAGATCGGTCCGGTGAAGCCGTTCTTGACCAGCAGCGGCAGATTGCCGGTGTGATCGATGTGCGCGTGCGAGATCACGACCGCGCTTACGCCTGAAGGGTTGAAGGGGAAGTTGCGATTCCGTTCCTGCGCTTCGCGGCGGCGCCCCTGATATTGTCCGCAATCCAGCAGGTATTGGCCCTGGCCGGTGTCCAGCAGATGCTGCGAGCCGGTGACGGTCCGCGCAGCGCCCCAGAAGGTGATCCGCATCGGTGGGCGCCGCCGGCTACCGCACGATCTGAGGAAGATCGACGGTGATGTCTTTCTTCGATGCCTTCTTAATCAGGTGCACGCGGGTTACAGCGATGGCGCCGTTCTGCGTCCAGGCGGGCTCCCAGCTTACGTCGAGGTGATAGCGCGCGGCCATTTCGCGCACGGCGAAAAAGGCCTGGAAGGAATCGCTGTTCACCAGGCAGGAAACGTAGCCACCCTGTTCGCGAACCCTCGCCAGAAACTCGGAGAACGCGCTGTCAGGGCGGCGCGCTTCGGCGATGGTCTCGCCGGGACGCTTCCGCGTGATGGTCTCGGTGACGCCCATGGCAAGCAGCGGGTAATGGAAGAAATCCTTATCCAGGGGCGCAATGCGGTTGAAGCACAACTCCACCGGCCTGGGCAGTTTCCAGGCGGGCCGGAGGGCGGTACGGAGGCGCGTTTTGACATCCAGAGCGGCGAGCTGATCGCGCAGGGCCTGAAGGTTGCTTTCCAGTTTCGCGGCCTCCTCGCGCTGCAGGTTCACTTTGCGCGCGAGATCGTCATCGGGTGAAGGGGCAATGGGGCCCATGGCGGCCAGGATGGCCGCGCGCTTCGCTTCAAGCGCCGCCAGTTCGGCGCGCAGCGCATCGACTTTCTTCTGCAGAGCGTCCAGCTCGGCCTGCGAAATCTGCAGCGAGTCTTTCGCCTCGCGAACGGCGGCTTCCGCAGTCTCGAGCTGCGTACGGAGCTGCTGTACGTCAGCATCGGTTATGCGCGGAGTCTCGTCGGCGACCGGCGGCGATGGCGTCAGAGGCAGGTACACCGGCGCCGGCTGGGGCATGGGCGGCAGGGGCGCGGGGCCGCCGGGTTCGGGACGGATCATCCATGCCGATCCGCTGGCGAACAGCACGAGGAAGAGCAGCACCGGAGTATGGCGCGAGATCGGTCGGCTCATGTTATTCCTTCGCCTGCGGCTCGGCGATGACCAGCGTCCCGGCCGCACGAGCCACGCCTCGGGCGGCGATGAAACTGGCAAAGCCGTCCGGGCGCACAACGAAATGCGCGCCACGACGGCGGACCGCCGCGGCGAACGCGCCGCTGTTCAGGAGAGCGATGGGAATGCGGGTCTGCTGCGGCTTCAGAATCACCGCGTCCCGGACACAATCGACAAGTTGCGGGCCGGTGCTCTCTTTCGCCGCTCGCGCCAGCGCCAACTGTTCCGCTTCGGCAATACTGGCGTTCAGCTCGGCGATCCGGCGCTCGAGTTCGGCGGCCTCTTCCTCGAGCTTGCGGCGGCGCTCGGCGGCCTCTTTCTGCTGCGCTTCGGAGCGGCGCGCGGAGTTCTCGGCGGTAAGGACATCGGCGCGGCGCCGTTCGAGCGTTGCCTCGAGTTCGACCCGCCGCGCATCGAGGGAAGCGATTTGCGCACGCGTCTCGGTTACGGCGCGGTCGACGCGCGCCGCCGAGCGCTGTTCGTCCTGCAGGAGGCGGCGCAGTTCTCCGGCGCGCTGCTCGGGCGATGGGGTCGGAACGGGCTTCTTTTCGGGCGGGGAGAGGACGATGACGGGGGCGATCGGCTTAGGCTCGCGCGCGACTGTCGCGCCGAGGAACCCGAAGGCAGTGGCGGCGAAACACGTCACCACGGCGCCAGCCGCAATCAGCGCGAGCGTGATGGGCAGGGCTCCGGGGCCGCTCGCCGGCCGCTGTCGCGGGACCCGCGCGCGCGCCATTGCCGCACCCGGAGAATCCTGAGTAAACCGCTTCACCATTCCGCTGCCAAGGGGAAATCCATTGTAAATCAAATAGGGGAGCGGTGCGCCCGCAAACGGTTAGAAAGTACTGTGCCGCAACTACTTTTCATCATGGCTGTGGTACATTAAAGCTCACCGTACATTTCCAGGCCCTCGCGGAGCTCCTGATGAGTATTCCTGTTCCCATTCTTATAGCGTGCGCCGGGCTGATCGTTTTGTTTGCGATCTTCCTTGCGCGCATGCTGACCGAAGCTTCGCGCACGAAAGCCGCGCTGCGCAAGCTGGATTCGGTTCTTCGCTCGGTCAGTCCCGACGAGAGCAGTTCGCGCCGAATGGGGCTCGATTCGGAAACGGTTTCGGCGCTTCACGAAAAGGCCGCCGCGCTGGCGCAGCCGATGCGGGGCTGGTGGCGGAGGATCGAAGACAATATGCTGAGCTACCCCGACCCGAACGGCCGGGAGGGGTGGTACCTGGGCGCGTCTGCGCGCGAGATCCTGCGCGAGGAGAGTGTCTCAGAGCGCTATTACCACGCCGGCTTCCATGAATCCGTTCCCGGCATTCTCACCGGGCTCGGACTGGCGTGCACCTTCATAGCAATTCTGGTGGCGCTCACAAGCCTGCGCGTTACGGTGGTCAACGACACCGAGACGGTGGTCGGAATCAAGGAATTGATCGAGGGACTTTCGGGCAAATTTCTTACCTCGATCGTTGGGCTGCTGTTGAGCATGGTGTTCCTGACGACCGAGCGGAAATGGTGCGAGCGCCGGCTGACGCACGCTTACGAGGATTTGGTGGACGCGGTATCCCATCTGATCCCGACCATGAACCCGGCGCGCATGCAACTGGAACTGCAGCAGATCGCGACGCGGCAGGCTGCGGCGCTGGCCAATATCGAAGACGAGATTCTGGCCATGCGGGGCATGCTGTCGGCCAGCAACGATACCGTTCCGAGGGTGGCGGAGGCGGTGGCGGCGGACGTGGAGCAGTTCGCGGACAAGCTCGATCAGCTGGGCTCGGCGCTCGATCGGGGAATCCGGCAATTACTGCAATGAAGCGCCGCGGCGGAACGGATCATCTCTCCAGCTCGCTTACGGATCTGATGATCTCGTTGATGGTCATTTTCATCCTGCTGCTGGTGGCGAAGCTGAATCATCAGGCGACGCGCACGGAGCGGTCCATCAACTACGTGATGTCGCAGATGGAGCACAGCCAGTTTTTCCTGCACGGGGAGAAGCTGCGGCGCGATGGCGATGTGCTGGTGGTGGGCATTCCCCAGGAACTGATGAGCTTCAAGGAGGCGAAGGCGGAGCAGGGCGGCGCGGACCTGTCGCCGCAGGGCCGGCAGTACCTGCGCGAGCGCATGCCGCAGCTGGCCTCGCTGATGTGCCGCGGAGATATTCGGAATCGGATCGACACCATTGTGGTGGAAGGGCATTCCGACCAGAAGGGCTTCGGTCTGAGCGAACGAGAGAACAAGCAGGAGAACCTGAAACTGAGCCAGCAGCGTTCGATGTCGGTGGTTTCGGAAACGCTGGACATTCTTGGGGACCAGTACCGCGGCTGCTTTCTCGATCTGCTCTCCGCAACCGGCAGAGGCGACGCGCACCCGCTGAATACGCGAGACCTGTACAGCCCGGAGAACCGGCGCGTCGAGCTGCGCATCCGCGTGAAGCCTGATGCCGCGCGGCCCATTGCGGCCAGCGTGGCCGGGGCCATCCAGAACTGAGTAGCCTATGATTCAATCGTCACGAACCGCCGCTGTCCAGGCTGTTTCCGCGGTGGCCCTGTCCGCTGCCGTTTTTCTGATGCTCATCGCCGTGCCCCGCGCCACGGCTCGCGCGGTCGGCTTTGGAGACCGGCTGTTCGACAACTGGAGTCTGTTCGTGTGCCTGCTGCTGGCGTTCTGGGCGGTGGCGATTCTGTTCACGCGATGGAGGGCGAGCCGCGCGCGCGAACGTGGTATCGCCGCAGCTTCGATCGACGGCGACTGGAACGTGAAGAGCGCGGACGCAATGCTGACGGATCGCGCACAGCGCGCGGTTGCGCAGTTCCGATCTTCGGGCGATCCGCTCTCCACGGCGGACCTGCTGCGTGCTGAAGCCGAAGCCGCTCAGGCGCAGCTCGATTCCGAGTACGCGCCGGTACGCGTGTTTCTCTGGGCGATCCCGGTTATCGGACTGATTGGCACGATGATGAGCATTGGGCAGGCGGCGCGCGCGTTCGCGGCGCTGATGCTTTCCGCAGGCCGCGAGGTGGAGGATATCCGCAACGCACTGGTGGGGGCGGCTGCGAGCGTGGGGGGCTCGTTTGAAGTAACCATGGCGGCCCTGCTGATGGCGGTGGTCGTGATGGCGCTGATGCTGGTTATCCAGCAGCGGGAACGCGCAGTGCTGCAGACCATCGACGATTTCTGCCGCACGCGCCTGCTGCCCGGAATGCTCACCAAGCCGGAGGATGAAACCGTGCCGCTGCTGCGGCAACTGGTGGAGCAAGACAGGGCGGTCAATCTCGCAATTACCGAAAAACTGGAAAGCATTGAAAAAACACTGAGTGCTCGTCCGGAGGCGCCCGCGGCCGTCGCGGCCGTGGAATCGGCTGCATCGGTAACGGCACAGTACGCGCCGGCGGTTTCTTCGGTGGGGACGCCTGCCGCGGCTGGAGCGCCTGCATTGGTGAACATGCATCGCGCCGAGGAGTTGCGGGCGAGTCTGGAAGAACTACGGGACAGCGTGCGCGCGCTGCGACCGTTTCTCGATCGAGTGGCGGAGAACCTGCGCCGTCAGGCTGACGAAGCCGGCCAGCCACTGTCGATCCGCGTGCGCGTGCAGGCGAAACCGAAGGCTTCGTCCGCGGCAGCCGACTAATTCATCTACAATCCTCGCAGGAACTGCGGGTCCCTCCAGTCCCAAACGCGGGCCTTTGCGTCCGGCGTCGCGGGTATGGCGCGCCACTGGTTGGCGGCGATGGACGTGGCTCCTCGCGCGTTCGTAAAGACGCCCCAGGCCGCCGCGATCAAAAAGAATCCAGCCAGCGCGGCGCGAAACCGCACCTGCTGGTGTGTCCAGTACAGCATCACGGGAACGAGAAAGAACGTGAACAGGTGGGTAATGTCGGCGAAGTAACGCGGTCCGTAGCAGTGACCTTCCCATACCGACGCGATCAGGGCGGTGTGCAGCACGACGATGGCAATCAGGTACGGGCTCAGCGGGAACAGCCATCGTTTGCGCCACGCCAGGACCATCCCGGCGATGGAGAAGACGAACACGGGTGCGAAGACCAGCAAACCGCGCGACGGGCTGATCAGATGCATTGCGAGTCCGAGAAGTGCGGGATAGCGCTCCGGGCCCGCGTAGAAATACCGGGGCAGCAGCGCGTGGCGCGATGTCAGATTGTACGAGAAAAACAGGACAGCAATGGGCAGCGCGGCAAGAATGAATTGCAGTAGCCAGCGCCGGCAATGGACGGCAACGTAAAGCGTGAATGCAGCCACGGAGACAGCATTCGACGGCCGCACCGTGAAGGCCAGGGCCAGGGGGAGAGCAGCAAGCCGAATCAGGCCGGAATCCCGCTCCCTCGCCAGCAGCGCGATGTAGAGAGCGATGCTGAGCAGCAGTTCGCTGAGCCCATGCTGGAAGAGATTTCGGCTGGCGATGGACCACTCCGCGGTCCCGAACGCAAACAGCAGGGTCAGGCAGACCGCCTGCCGCGAATCGAGAAACAGGGAGGCGATCCGGTACTGCACCCAGACCGCGAGCGCGCCGAACAGCGCCGCGCAGCATAGTTCCACCAGGGCGTGTCCTCCGACCAGGTCGCCGGAAAGGAAAGCTGCGATTATGGGCTGCGGAATGTGATGCACCGGCCCGGCAACCAAGGCGCCCGTTGCCGTGGTCGCGGCCTGGATGAGGAGCACCAGCGGAGCAGCGATGACGCCGACGGCGACGGGATAGAAGTTGTACCAGTGTCCGCCGGGGCAGCCGGCGGCATCGGCGTAAGGGATGGCGGGGCCATGCGGAGGGACGCATTCAAGGGCGTAATACGAAACCGGCGGCGCGGACGGCACCCAGGCATCCACCGCAGTCGTGCCGTGATGGATTAAGGCCAGTGCGGTGGGAACCGTGTAGTAGGAATCGTAAGATGTGAACGGCGGGCACGCGGCATAGATGACCAGCGCCGCCAGGAACAGGCGCGCGCCGGTTCCAGGCCGCGGCATCAGTCCAGAAGGACGATGAGCAGCTCCATCTCGGGACGCGCAATCTCGTCCGGCACGAACACCGACAGTTGCTGGGATTTGACGATGCCGTCCCACAGGATTCCACTCTGGTTCAGCGTGAAGTACTGGCGGTCCAAACGGACCGGCACAGCAGCTGGCGGCACAGGCGCATGCCGCAGGGTCACGCCCGGCAGCGCGTTACGAATGAGGCGGTGAATTTCGGCGGGCGGCGAAACCTTCATCAGCTTGGGCGCCTGCTTCACCACGTCATCGACGCCCATCTGCGCCGAAACGGAAAGCATAAACTGCGTTTTCTTGAAGTACTGCTCTTCTTTGATCTCCGCCGACCAGATGGATTTCTCGGTCAGCACCAGCGGAACGACAATGCAGCGCGATGGTATGGCTGTTTCCAGCAGCGCGCGGATTTTCTCGTCCAGCTCGGTGAAGCAGCGGCCGAGGTTCTCATGATCGTAATCCGGGAGGCTGCGCGCCTGCTCGTCGAGGGAAAACGTGCAGAGGGCGCCCGCGAGCTCCAGCATGGTTACGTACATCAACTCCGGATGGCGCCGCCGCGCCATCCACAGATGTTTCAGCGGGGGCAGCCAGGTATTGACCGTGTGCAGCAGCCAGAAGTTCGCGAGATCGCCGGGGCCGAAATCGGCAAGGCTGCGGCCCTTCTGCCGGCGCAGATTGGCAAGGGAACCGGCTTTGGCGGCGAGCAGCTCGATAAGGCGCCGCAGCATGAGCAGGAGATAGTCGCTGCAATCGATGCTGAGCGCTGGAGGCACGAAATCGCCGCGCACGATGTAAGTGCCCGCGGGGCTGCGCGTGACGCGCGCGATGCGGACGAACGAGGTTCCGTCCAGCGACTCGCCCCCGAACACCAGGCGAAAGTTCTTGTTGGCCACCTGGATGGGCTTCTCTTCCACGCCGCCGGTTTCGTCCAGAATGAGCCGGCTGCTGGCGATATAGCGCGTGCCCGCTTCCGACCGGCCATTCGGGCCGCTGGGCACGGTCACGTTCTTCCCGCGGCTGCGCTGCTCCGGGACGGCCAGGAAGACATCGATCTCGGGGTCGGTTGGCGCAAACGCGGGGGCAATCTCGCGACCGGGCGGGGGCTCGTCGGTTTCGGGAATGTTGAATGTGAGTCCGTCGCTCAGAATGCCGCGGCAGTGGCGCACGGTGAACACACCATTGGTCAGCGCTTCCTGGTCGATGGCCAGCCCGGTCAGGCCCCAGTTGGCCGAACTCGAGGCGCTCGCGCGAAACTGGATCTGATCTTCGAAATACTCGTCCTGCGCCTGGAAATGCTGCGGGGTCAGGAACATCCCCTTGCTCCAGACCACCCGGTGCGCGTGCTTCATAAATGTGAATCCTCAGTATAACGGCAGCGCCCGCGTTTCACTCCGCGCTTATGCCCGCGCAGTGGCTTTCCAGATCCCCGCCTGGTCCGCGCGCCGGAAGCCGTCGTCCAGAATGGCGCGGCGGTGCTGAGGCGCGTTGCGAGGGTCGGTGGCAACGGCCAGGCTGATGCCGCCGCTGATCGCTCTGCCACACAGGCCGGGTTTCGGCTCGGGCCCGGGCGAATCCTTCGGGCCCATGCTCCCGCCGCTTAGGAACACGGCCAGGCCGATGCATCCTGCCGGCGAGCCATAGCCGGCTTTCGAAGCCAGATCGCCGGCGGCGCGGCGGCGGTCATCGTTAGGATCGTTCAGCCACTCCTCTACGGCCAGGAGCGCGGCGGCGGCGGCGCTGCCTTCGGCGGGAGGCGCAATGCGCCGCACCGAATCCAGCGCCCACAAAATACCGACGCGAGAGGGCAGCACCTGCCCGAGAACGGCGATTGCGTCGCGATGCATGCCATTGCGCGCGAGCTGCTCCACCCACGCCCGCGGCGTCAGGCCGGGCGTGGCTGTCTGCCGGGCCGCATCATCCAGCGCGGCATCCTCGGCGAGCTGCAGCGCCGTCGGTTCAGGCGTAGGCGAAGCCTCCCTCGGGCGCGACCCTGATATGCACCGCCTCGGCCGGCAGGCCTTCCGCCATGCGGCCGAGCATCTGGCGCGAAATGTCCGGCAACAGCGTGTTGGTCAGAATGCTGTCGATGTTGCGGGCGCCGCTTTCGATCTCGGTGCAGCGGCGGGCGATCTCGTCCAGCACGGCATCATCCCAGGTCAGCGCCACCTTGTGGTTTTCCTGAATGCGCCGCTTGATGCGGTTCATCTTGAGCACGATGATCTGCTTCAGAATCTCGTCGCGCACCGGGTAGAACGGAACGATGACCATGCGGCCCAGAAACGCCGGCTTGAAGATCTTGTCCAGCTCCGGCTTCAGCGCCTTCACCAAACCGTCGGCCAGCGGCATGGTCTCGGGATCGGCGGTAAGCTTCATCAGCGTGTCCGTGCCCGCGTTGGAGGTGAGGATCAGGATGGTGTTTTTGAAGTCGATCTCCCGGCCCTCGCCATCTTCCATCATGCCCTTGTCGAACACCTGATAGAACAGCTCGAGCACGTCAGGGTGGGCCTTCTCGCATTCGTCCAGCAGCACCACGGAATAGGGCCGGCGGCGCACGGCTTCAGTGAGCACGCCGCCCTCGCCATAGCCCACATATCCCGGAGGCGAGCCCTTCAGCGTGGAAACGGTGTGCGCCTCCTGGAACTCCGACATGTTAATGGTGATCAGGTTGCGCTCGCCGCCGTACAGCAGGTCGGAAAGCGCCAGAGCAGTTTCCGTTTTGCCGACGCCGCTGGGGCCGACGAGCATGAAGACGCCGACCGGCCGGTTGGGGTCGTCGAGCTGCGCCTTCGACGTGACGATGCGGCGCGCGATGGTTTCGAGCGCATGGGTCTGACCAATGACACGTTTCTCGAGTTGCGAGGCGAGCTGCAGCACGGCGCCGATCTCATCTTTAACCATCTTGCCCACCGGGATGCCGGTCCAGGCGGCGACCACTTCGGCGGCGATCTGCTGGTCAACGCAAACGCGCATCAGCGGATTCTCGCCCTGCAGCGCGGCGAGTTCGGTGTTCAGTTTTTCGAGTTCCGCGCGCAGCGCCGTGATATCCGGCGCCGGAGACATGGCCTGCGCCGGCGCAGCGCCGGCCGAAGCCTGTGCTCCTACGGCCTGCCCAGCGCTTTCTTTCGCGGTCGCGGCAACGGCGTGCACGCCGGCAGCCTTCTCCAGCTCGGTACGCACCTCGCGCAGCCGCGAAACCAGGCCTTTCTCCTTGTCCCAGCGCTCACGCAGGGCTCTCAAGTTCTCTTCAACCTCAGCCCGCTGCGCCGCGATTGTTTCGAGGCGCTCGCGATGATCCGCGCCCGCCGCGGCTTCGCGCGTGAGGATCCGCTCCTGCACGTTGAGGTCGTCGATACGGCGGGTCGCGTCCTCGATGGCCGAGGGAGTCGCGCTCTGGCCCAGGGCGAGCCGGGCGCACGCGGTGTCCAGAACGCTGACCGCTTTGTCGGGCAATTGCCGCCCGGCCAGATAGCGGTGCGACAGGCGCACGGCCGCGGCAAGCCCATCATCCAAAATGCGGACGTTGTGATGCTTTTCGAGAGCTGGAACGACGCCGCGCAGCATGACCATGCACTGCACTTCGGTCGGCTCCTCCACCTTGACCACCTGGAAGCGGCGAGCCAGCGCCGGATCCTTTTCGAAGTAGCGTTTGTATTCCGACCACGTCGTCGCCGCGATGGTGCGTAGTTCGCCGCGGGCCAGGGCCGGTTTCAGCAGGTTAGCCGCGTCGTTCTGGCCCGCCTGGCCGCCGGCGCCAATCATGGTGTGCGCCTCATCGATGAACAGGATGATGGGCACGGGCGAAGACTTCACTTCCTCGATCAGCCCCTTCAGCCGGTTCTCGAATTCGCCCTTCACACCCGCGCCCGCCTGGAGCAAAGCGAGATCGAGGGAGCGCACGACGACATTCTGCAGCGGCGGCGGCACGTCACCCTGGGCGACGCGGAGCGCGAATCCTTCAACGACGGCCGTCTTGCCGACGCCCGCCTCGCCCGTGAGGATTGGATTGTTCTGCCGGCGGCGCATGAGGATGTCAACGATCTGGCGGATCTCGCTGTCGCGGCCCAGCACGGGGTCGATCCTGCCAGTCTTCGCACGCTCGGTGAGGTCGAGCGTGAACTGATCGAGGTTAGGGGTCTTGCCGCCGGCTTTCAGGCCAGCCTGCGGGCCGGCAGCCCCGGTTGCTGCTGCCGCGGCGGCCTGAGCTTCCTCCGACGAACCGGCGACGATGCCGGCGAAATCGCTCTGCAGCGCGGAGGCATCGATCTTCCGGAACTCGCGGCTCACGTCGCCCATCATGCGCGACAGCTCCGACTGGCTGGCCAGCGCCAGGACGGTCAGCCCGCTGCGAATCTGCGCCAGGCCGAAGTCGATGCTGCCAATCATCCACGCTTCGGAGAACATGGTGACCAGCGACGGGCTGAACGATGGAGTGCGCGCATTGCCCGAGCGCAAGCGGTCCAGACTGCGCGTCAGCTCCGAAGACAGCCGTGACGTGTCCACGCCGAAACGCTCGCAGATTCGCGAGAAGTCGGACGCGGAGTCGTCCAGCAGCTTCAGGAGATAGTGTTCCACCTCGACGTCATAATGCGTGCGCGTCACGCACAATCCGGCGGCGGCCTCCAGCGCGCGGCGCGTGGTTTCGTTCAGTTTCCCGACCAGAGATTTCAAATTCAAACTCATCGCTCCTGCCTTTTTGCTGCAAAATCAATTGATCATGGTGATGCCGCCCTTGAGTATCAGGACGGCGTCGGCGTTGACCTGCGTTATCAATCCCTTCACCTGCACTTCGACCTGGCCTTCGATCTGGATGATCATGCCTTTGATGGTGACGCCCATCTGGTCGATGCGAATGCTGCTCTGCCCCACTTTCAGCTCGATGGACTGCATGGCTTCGTGACTCGAGGCCCCCAGATCGAGCTTGGTCGTCTGATTCCCCGTATTGATGGTGATGGTCTGGTTGCCGAGCTGAACCGTGGTGGCGTCGTTGCCCTCTTCCACCGTTTTGGTTTCGTCTGCGGTTATGGTGGTCGTGCGCTTGTTCTTTACCGTTCGTGTTTCGTCGTGCTTGACCGTCGTCGCCTCGTCATTGTCGATGGTGGTGGTGCGATCGTGTCCGACATGCCGGGTCTCGTCGTGCTCCACTTCCGTTTCCATGTCCTTTTCGGCATGGACGGTGAGCATCTCGCTGCCCTTCTTGTCCTCGAAGCGGATTTCGTTGAAGTTATCCGGACCACCACTTTTCGAGCTGCGCGTCTTGATGCCACTCTGGGTTTGGTTATCGGGCAGCGTATAGGGTGGCATCTGCTCGGCGTTATAGACCCGGCCGGTGATGATGGGCCGGTCGGGATCACCCTCGAGGAAATCGACGATCACTTCCTGCCCAATGCGCGGAATGTGAATGGAGCCCCAGTTCCTGCCCGCCCACTCCTGACTCACGCGGACCCAACAGGAGCTGTTCTCGTCCTTTTGGCCCACGCGATCCCAGAAGAACTGGACCTTCACGCGTCCGTACTTGTCGGAGTAGATCTCCTCGCCGCTGAGACCAACAACAACTGCGGTCTGCACTCCGGGGATATGCGGACGCGGCGTCACGCGCAGAGGCCGGAAGGGGACGCTGGATGGAATCGCCTCGAACTCATTGCGGTAGTCGTCGGTGACTTCGCGCGCACTGGTGGTGTACGCCGAAGTTTCCATGAACAACTTCACCCGGGTGAGCAGGTAGTTGACGTTCAGGTCCCGGCGGTAGTGATTCTGCAGGTCGAACTTGTAGCCGGCGGTAAATCCGCGGCAGGTGCTCGCGCCCATAAGCCTGGTAACGGGCGTCTCCTGCTCCTCGAGGCGCAGGTCCACATAGCGTTCGCCTCCGCCGCGATCGGCGTACTTGCCGGGGTAATCGTAGATCTCCTCGGGGGGCTCGGCCGCGGCGTTGACCTTCAGACTGTTGCTGGGGGTCTCGAAGTTGTAATCGTTGAGCGTGATCTGGCCGGTTCGCGCCTCCACGAGGTTGTCGGCCCGGGTGATCACGTCTTCTGCCAGCACCACCGAGGAAGCGGGCATCATTCTTACGGAAGACTGGCCGGGAATCGACTCGGCCGCTCCGGCGGCGTCGGCGAGGACCAGGGTGTGCTTGTCCTCGGTATGTTCGAAGTAATAGAAAATGCCTTCGTCTTCCATCAGGCGCGAAACGAAATCCATGCTGGTCTCGCGATACTGGACACAGTATTCGCGCGGGGAGTAGGTCTTGTAGACATTGAGCTTGTAATCGCTGAAGCCATTGTCATTGAAGACCTTCTCGAGGATGTCCGGCACGGTCATGTTCTGGAAGATTTTGCAGTCCTGGCGAAGGGACAGGAACCAGAGCCATGGGCGGAGAGTGGCGCTGTACAGCGTCAGCACATGGCGACGTCCGCGCTGCACGAAGCGGCAGATACGCGCGTGGATAATGCGGGTCGTGCCGTCGAGCCGATCGATCTCGATATGGACCGGCTTACGAATCAGGTCCTCGGCAGAGATGGAATCGTTTTCGCTGAGCAGGTCCACCTCGAACTCGAACGGTTCGGAGATGGCCTCCTGACCCTGCACGCGCTCGAGAAGAAGCACGTCAGCTCCGAGTGGGGTATAAATGCGCAGCGGCCGGCCGGCCTGACCGTAAGGCATCAGCGCGCTCCTTCGGGGGGCAGGTTGTCAGATGCGATGCAGCAACAACGAACCAAACAGTCGGCGATCATTCGTCACCGCCGAGATCGAAAATGGCGTCATCGGGGTCGGCCTGAAACGGGGTCGTTTTGGCCCACGAGCATAATCCCAGGGGAAGGGCCGCGGCGCCGTCGCCGCCCAGCTCGTATTCCGGAACATCGTCGCGCGCCAGCACCAGTTGCACATCGAAGTCGATCTGCCCGCCGGAATAGAAGCGGGCGAGCGCGCGCAGGGCACGAAATCCGCTCTCTCCCGGAAGAAACTGCCGATAGCGGTCGAGCGAGAGCGGTCCGAAGCGCAGCCGCGCCTTCGAGGCGTGCCCGAACACCTGGTCGCCGGCTACGGCGCCCATTCCGAGCTGCCGCGAGTTGCGCTCCTCAGCGATCATCTCGCACTGCGCTCTCCTCGGAAGATCATACCAGGCGCCCACGAATTGCAGCACACGCACCGGCGCACGGAAATAATCGCGCAGCATGTGCTCCAGGGCGACTGCGGAGCGCGGCTGCAGGCCGAGCAGACCGGCATAAAAAAGGAGCGACTCGTCGGGCACGTCCTGGCGATTGCGCAGGCCCGGCGTGTTGATGCCCACCAGCCCGCGCACATACCCCGTGACGCGATCGTCGGTCGTGCCAATCGAGCCCGGGATATGATACTTCCGCCACACGCGATAGAACAACGAGATCAGGCGGTGATGGAACAGATCGAGAAAATCGAGCAGGGTGCGGTCTTTCACCGCCAGGCGCTCCAGGACAAGGGTCGAGTAAACCCGCGGCAGGACGCCGGAAGGCCCGATCAACCCAAGGAAGTTAACACCCATGACCGGGGCCCGGCCCTGGGGCCAGTCCATGAACTGAATCTCGCTGGCTGGAAAAGACGTCTGGGTGTGCACGCTGAAGCGCACCAGCTCCTCTTCAGGCGGCGCGAAGTGCCCTACCGGCGCACGCTCCGGAAAGATGCGCTCCAGCAGCTGTACGGCCTGGTAAAATTCGACGGCATACGGCTGATCCTCCAGCAGCCGGCGCAGGCCGGGCTGCCGGGACAGCGTTACAGCAGCACCCGGCTCCCCGCTCGCGGCGGCCATTCGCGGAGCACCTCCTTTCGCTGTCTGGTGCGCGCGGCAAGCACGCTGAAACTGTTGAGCGAGACGTACAGGCCCAGAAAACGCTCCAGCATGCTGGCGAATAAATACACGCCACCACCGGCGAAGTTTTCCTCGTCCAGATCGATTTCCACGCGCCGCCCACGGACGAAGCTGACGCCGTCCTCGGTGGTGATCTGGGTCAACGCGGGCCGGCTCTGAACGCTGAGCAAGCCCTGCACCTGGCGGTCGTTGAACGTCTGCTCGCCGAAATTGTACAGCCGCAGAATTTCGCGCAGGCCATCAACGCCCTGGTCCACGATCGACAGATAATTCAGCGATAACTGCGAGATGAGGCGCCAGTGCAGCGCCTTGCCCAGAGGGGGCTGAATTACCGGCGTGGGCTTGACGAGGGCGACAATCTTCCGGATCGGACCGCCGCCTTCCAGCTCGAAATCGCCGGCTTCATTGCCGAAGGGCAGACGGCTGGGAAGATCCCGGTTGAAACAGGTCAGGCGCAGAGTGATCGCATCCTCGTCGGGAGTGGCCGGCTGGCCGCCGCGATCAACGAAGGATATGTGGACATCGGTAGCTCCGTCGCTGCGCCACTCGCAGCGGCGGCGTACTTCGAACCAATACGCCTTGTTCCCGTCCTGCGCATGCTGCCACGAGTAAAAGGGGGTGTACTGCACTGTCGAGCCCGCGTGCGGCGTTACGCCCACTACGTCTTCCACGGAAAAGATCTCGGTCGCCTGCTTACGGCGGGCATCCGCGGTGACCAGATATTCATGGCGGCGCTGGTCCAGCAGGATCGGCTCGGATGTCTGGTCGAAGAGATTAATGGCGGGGGTGCACGCGGTCCGGAACGTGTTCGCCGAAACCGCAACTTCGAGACTGTGCTGCCGCTCCGCGCGCTCAAAAGGCGAGAGCATGATTAGCAACTCCGCGCCGGCGCCGAAGCCCGCCTGGCGCAGCGCCTGGAAGCCGCCCAGATCGAAAAACAGGAACTTCTGCGGAAATGCGAAGTATTCCTGGATCAGTCGGTACCCGGCAAACGAGCGCAGCGGGTAGGGCAGCATGGCCTCGTCTTCCTCGAAGCCGGCGGGACGAAGGACGGAGGGGGGCAGGTCAACCCGCTTCTTGAAGCCTGTCGCCGGGTCGCGCGCGATGATACCCCGGCAGTTGTTCGCCAGCAGTTCGTACAGGGTATAGGCGACGTTGCTGTCGGCATTAATAAACAGCCGCAGAGAATCGAGCTCGAGCTTGTCAAAGCTTACATCGACGAAACAGCGCAGCTCGAGGCGCAGCACGGACATCACGTCGGAAAGCGCGGCCCCGAGCGGTGGCGTGATTCGTTCGGGAGTCTTCCATTCCGCGCGCTCCACCGTCACCGGCCAGATTGTCGTGTCGAACGAAGTTCGGAATTTGCACGGCGTGCCGTTTACGGGCCGGGAGTAAAGCAGCGATTCGCGCGGGATTCGATATCCAGTGGACAGTTTTCCCTGCTCCGGATCGATGTGGAACTGCACCACCGACATGGAGGGGATCGGCCGCACGTAATGCGGGTACACGATCTCCATCAGGGACTGCGAGATCTCCGGAACATCATCGTCGATCTTCAGGTGCAGGCGCGCGGTGAGGAATGCGAATCCTTCCAGCAGCCGCTCCACGTGCGGATCCTCGCATTTGGTGCGCTCCAGCTGCAGGCGCGATGCGACTTTGGGGTAGCGCTCGGCGAAGTCCGCGCCCATCTGGCGGAGGAAGGTCAGCTCGCGCTGATAGTACTCGAGCAGGTCTTCACGCATGGGCCGCACCCTCCCAGTAGGGTTCAGGGTTCAGCCTGCGGTGGGCCTTCAGCCCGCCCTGTTCGGGGCCACACGTAAACCGGCCGAGGCAGGCTAAAACGCGCCGGCCAGCGTCACGCATTGGATTCACCCTTGACCGCGTATTCGCCGGTGGCGAGGTTCAGCACGGTGCTGAAGACCACCTGCTCCGGGGTCGGGTCCAGCTTCAGCACCGCCTCGATCATGAAACGAAGCTGGCGCGCTTCGTTGGGGCCACCGGATGCCGGCTCGCTGACCTGGATCGCGGCCAGGCGGGGCTCAAAATCGGCAATGGCCTGCTCGATCATGTGCTGCAGCTTTTGCCGCGAGCGTGGGTCGTCGGCGCTCATGGAGCTGATGTCGGAAAGCCCGTACGTGTAAAGCGAGTGCCGCACTTCCTCGAATTCCTTTGGCGCCGGCTCGGGAATCGCGCGTGAATTCAGAAGCCATTCCAGGTCCCGGCGGATGGCTGCCTTGAGCGCGCGGACCGACTGCATGCGCGTGGCCGGCGCCTCGCCACGGTTATACGGCTCGTTATCGATCAGGCGGTCCAGAACCGACTGCTGCACCGGCCGCTGTTCTTCTCTGGGCATTCGGTGTTATTTGGCGCAGCTCATGGCGCGCAGCGGATCCAGGCGGCAAATGCGCAGGTACAGCTCCTCCTGGGTAGCGGACTCTTCATCCGCGCGCTTGAGGCATCCGTAGAGCAACGCCAGCGGCTCAGCCACGACCTCGCCGCTTTCCCACTCCTCCAGCTTGTAGTTATCGATTTGCGTCACCAGCTCACGGAGGATGGGCATGGCGATGGCATCCTGTTTGGCGTTGACCAGAATCGACGCGAGCTGCGTGCGACGGCGGAACCGTCCACGGGCGCTGCGTTCCTGTTCAAGCTGCCGGGTCATAGCCGCAACCGCTTCCTGCACGCGGCCGGCGCGCGCCATCTCCTGCGCTTCGATCGCGCCCGGCGCGTCGGCCTCCTCTTCGGGCGGGTGGGCGTCCAGCGCGCCTCCAGTCGAGGGCACGCCGATTTTCTCGACGATCCAGCGCCGCGTCTCGTCGTTCGCGGTGGGAGTGTCGTCCATCATGGTGACCTCCAGAATCTCCGGCACATCGGCCAGATAGGCCTGCAGCGCATCGCGCAGCGCCGTTTCCACGGCGTAGTATTCCCGTCCCAGCCGCGAACAGGCGGTGATGGAATAACGCTGCACGTCCAGCCATCCGCGGCCGCAGGGCTGGCCCATGGCATTCTCCGCGGTCTCGAGCAGACCGGCCCAGTTGCCGTCCAGCAGCAACGTCTTGAGTTGGGTTCGCAGCGCGGTTGTAGGCGCTTCCAGAAGGCGTGGATCGGGACGGCGCGTGGCTGAGGCGCGCACTTCACCCCAGCGCAGGCCGCGCACCATGAGATACCCGGCGGGATTCGATGCCTCGCTGCGGCGCAGCCAGCGCGCAGCCGAAACCGCCCGCTCTATGGCATCGGTACGATTTGCCGGCTCGGCGGTGATTGGAGCCCGGGCCGCCGCGGCCGCCGCAGCCCCGGTGGAAACGACCTCCACTTCGAGCGCGCCGATTGCTTCGGCGATTGGCGGCGGTTCCTCGATCGGATCGGGGTCCAGATCCAGCTTCGTTTTCAGGAGGAGATGCGCGAGGTGGCCGACTTCCTCGAGTGCTGTCCGCACGCGCGTGAACGCGGGGGCGGCGTCACCGAATTTTTCATTGCCGAGCTGATCGATCTCAGCGATCAGGGCCAGCGATCCGTCAATGCCCGCTACCGCCGCTTTGTAAAAGGACTTGGCGGTATCCGCGAAGGCTTTGTCCCAGTCCTCAGCCGTGACCGCGCCAGCATCGATGGCCTCCTTGCGCGCTTCCAGCTTGTTGTAATCGCCGCCCAGGTCCGCTTCGTGGCCCATCTGCTGGGCCTCGTTGTACTTCAGAAAGTCCAGGCCGGCGCGCGTCAGCGGAACCTGCTTCACCGCGATATCCAGCTTCGAGCCCATCCAATCGAGCGGCGCGGCGCGCAGTTCCATGTCGCCGTCCTCGATCTCCGGATACAGCGTGTCCCAGAAACTCTCGAGCAGCCCCTTGACTACTTCCAGACCGTTCTGCAGGCCGGGGAAGCCCTCGCGGCGCAGCTGTGCCTCGCTGAGCCATACGGAGAGATTCAGGTCCTTGCTGCGTTTCGCGAGCGCCTCGGCGGTGAGTTTGATCACCAGCGGCCAATCAGCCACCTTGCGCGCGCGCGTCCACTGACCCTGCGGCGCTTCTTCCTCTTCTGTGCGCGCTTCCTTGATCTTGTCGTAAATCGGGTCGTAGCGAAGATCCGCGCCGGAAGGGTTGGCGCCGGGAATCGGCTGCAGCAGCTCGCTAACATTTACCGCCATGAGTTACGACGCAGCCTTCTCCGCCCGGTGAATTTCCAGCTCACGAATGTCGAGCAGCGGGACCCGTTCCCCGTCGATGACGATGAGCTTCTGCCCCGCGGGAGCATAATCGCCGTCAGGAAGCTCCACCCAGTCGGTAGCGCGGCCAAGGCGGATCTCGTCGTCCGGGTAATCGAAGGAGAGCGGCGCGAGGCCCGGGAGCAGAATCTCGCCGAGTTCCTGGCCGCGCCAGTCATCGCTGGTGCGCACCACGGCCGGAACCCACAGGACGTCGCGCAGCCGCTTCGCGGCCTCGATCTTCACGCTGGCGACATGCTGCCACGGAATCCACGTGTACTGGCCCGCGGCGAAAATTTCCAGGCGCGCGCCGATGCGCGGGTCGGCGTCCGCGATCGAGCTGAAAGGTTTGCCGTTGACGGTTCCGGAGACTGCCTCCGAAGCGTTACCGTCGAGCGGCAGAGTGTTGCTGCGGAACATCTGCGCGCGGGTGCGCTCGGCATGAATCGCGCTGCGATACAGCAGTGCGCCCATTCCCGCCTGGGGCGTGGCCCCGGCCAGAACGTCGAGCTGCTTCTCGGCGCGGTCGAAATTACCGGCAAAGCACAACAGTTCGAACAAAAACGTGCGGCGCTGGGCGTCCGCAGGGTTCTCCCTGAGTTCCGCCCCAAGCGCCGCAATCGCTTCGTTGAGCTTTCCGGCCTCAAACAACTGCCGGGAGTTCATCTTTTGATCCAGTGCCGCTTAGGAAGTGGTGGCCGCAGCCGTGGTCAGATCCCAGCTGGCGCCGTGGGTCTTTGCCTGGCCGCCTTTCTCGCTGGACTGCTGCGCGTACAGGATCTCCACTTTCGCGAAAGCGAAAGATATGCTCTCGGTCGGCGTGTCGTCGCCACCCGTCGAGCCGGACCACTGCACCGATTCCACCATTACATCGGTGAACTTGTAAGTCAGAAACGGCAGCGGCTTCTCTTTATCGCCCGACGCCTTGTTCAGGACCACGGTGGCCTTCTTGAAATGCGTCCCCTGGCAGCAGGCGGCGAACAGATGCGCGCTGGACGCCTCGGTCTTCTTCATGATGTTGAAAGAGCTGACCGAAACCTTGCCCGCGGAGAGCCCCGTTTGGCCGGTGCCCACGGTTGTGGGGTTGCTGGCGCCGAACGAGAAGCTGTATACCTCGATCCAGCCCTCGTGGCCCTTGCGCGTGGCCTCGCCGTCGACCGGCGTTGAGCCTCCTTCGAGTTTCAGAAATGTATCAAAAGCCATGTTGTTGTTTTCCCCTCCGAATTGCTGCTCGTACGTTGTGGTTATTTCGCCGGAGGCGGGAGTTCCGCGACCAGGCGCATGGAAATGGTCAGCTCGTCCAGCTGGAAGTGCGGGCGCAGGAACGCGACAGCGCGATAGCAGCCCGGCTTGCCCGGGATCTCCATCACATCCACGCGCGCTTCTTTAAGCGGCCGCTGCGCCTTCAGGCCGAATGGGGCATCGTCGTTGGAGATGACGTAATTGCTGATCCAGCGGTTCAGGAACGATTCCGCTTCACCACGGGACATGTAGCCGCCGATCTTGTCCCGCATCATGGCCTTCAGGTAATGAGCGAAACGCGAAACGGCCAGAATGTACGGAAGCTGCGCGGAGATGCGGGCGTTTGCGGTGGCCGCGGGCTGGTCGTAAATCTTCGGCTTCTGCGCCGACTGCACGCTGAAGAACGCCGCGTAATCGGTGCCCTTGCAGTGCACCAGCGGAATGAAACCCTGATCGGCGAGTTCCTTCTCGCGGCGATCGGTGATGGGCACTTCCGTCGGACATTTCAGCGCTGTGTCGCCCTCGCCGGTGCGGAACGTGTGCACCGGGAGACCCTCGACCAGACCGCCGCTCTCCACGCCGCGGATGCACGCGCACCAGCCGTACTGGGCGAAAGCGTTGGTCAGCCGTGCGCCGAGCGCCCAGCTGGAGTTGGCCCACAGGTATTTGCTGTGATCCGTTCCATCAACGTCCTCTTCGTAACAGAAGTCGTCCACCGGGACGGTGTCCTTGCCATACGGGAGGCGCATGAGGATGCGCGGACAGGTGAGCCCGACGTAGCGCGAGTCTTCCGTCTGCCGGAAGCTCTTCCACTTGGCGTATTCGGTGGTGTCGAACACCTTGGACATGTCCCGCGGAGCATCGAGCGAGGTGAAGCTCTCGAGGTTGAACATGTCCGGCGAGGCTGCCGTCAGGAAAGGCGCATGCGCGGCGGCCGCGACCTGGGACATTTTCTCCAGCAGCGAAATGTCCTGCGGCCCTTTCCCGAACTCGTAATCGCCGATCAGGGCGCCGAAGGGATGCCCGCCGAAGATGCCGAACTCCTCTTCGTACACCTTCTTGAAGGTCGCGCTTTGGTCGAACTCCAGCGCCTTCTCCAGATCGCGCAGCAGCTCTTTTTTGCTGACGTTGAGGATCTTGATTTTCAGGTTGTCGCTGGTCTCGCTTTGCTTGAGCAGGTACTGCAGACCGCGCCAGGTGCCTTCCAGCTTCTGGAACTCCGGCGCGTGCATGATCTCGTTGAGCTGGATGGAGAGCAGGTGATCGATCTGCGCGATGCGCGCGTTGATCATGGCCTCTGTATCGCGGGCCATGGTGATCGAGCCGGCGAGCACTTCCTTTACGAAGTTCTTCACCAGATCCTTGCCGCGCTCCTTCGTCGACTCGTCGCGGGTTAGGCGGCCCTGCTCAAGAATCGAGTCAAGGACACTCTGCTCGCTGGTCGTAGTGGCCGCGGCGGCCTGCTGGGTCGCCTGCTGTCCGTCAGGCATTGGGTTCCTCCATCTCCGTGCGAAGCTTGTTCATCTTTTCCTGGTTCGCTACGGTTTCCTTCAGCACTTCATCCAGCTTGTCGTTGCCCTGCAGCGTTCCGCGCAGGTCCGCCAGCTTGGTCCGCAGGTCCAGCAGCTCGCGCAGCGGCTTCACCTGGCGCGCCACATTGGCGGGCTCGAAATCTTCCATGCTCTGGAAGCGCAGGTTCACAGCCAGCCGGGCGGCGTCGGGGTCGTCGCTGAGCTTGTTCTCAACCGAGTACGCGAGGTGCGGCTTCATATTGGCCAGCACATCGTCGAAATTGTCCGGCGTGATTTCCACGAACTTGCGGTCCTTGAGACGGGCCAGAGGCTCCTCCGGTTGCCCGGTGAAATCGCCCAGAACGCCCATAACGAACGGCAGTTCCTTAATCTCGATGGCGTTGCCGACCTCGACGTCATAGCTGATATGAACGCGCGGCGGCCGAACGCGCTCCAGCTTCTTGTTTACGCTTTCACGTGGCATGGTTTACTCCTCCGCGGCGCGCCGCAACCCCGTCTACCGGGGATCTTCAAGCCCCCGGGCGGGCCGGCCGTAAACCGAGCGGTATCGGCCTGGCGTGGACACGGCGCGTGATCCAACTGCTGTGCTGGACTTGCTGAGTATAAGAATTGCCTCAGGTAAAGTCAAGTCGGATGTGGACCCTATTACATTTCTGCTACCGGTCCTAAATACCCGGGCGCGGCGGCAGGCTTTTGTTACTGGAACCGGAACAATCCCGCGGTCGCGAAAGGCCGCAGAAACCGAAGGAATTCCATTGGGGGCGGATTGGCCCCGATCAGGCCTCCATCGACCAGCATCTGCGCAACATCACCGACAGTCCGCCGCCCATCGCAAATCTCGGCCATATGCGCGAGCCAGGGCGGCCCGCTGATCTCGACCTTGAACGGGTACTCGGTCCGCATGGTGCAGGAGATGTCCTTCCATCCGCCGCCGGAATACCGCCGGGTTACGAAGCACTCGACGTTCGGCCCCGGCAGCGGGTGCGTGTCCCAAGCGCCGGCATACACGGCCGAGTCGGACCACAGCGCCTCGGTCTCGATCAGCCAGCTCAGCTCTCTCCAGCCGACCCGGTCATTACTCGGCCGCCGGGCAGTGAAAGGGTCGCGTTTTATCGCATGCCGGCGGATAATGCACCACCCGTACACCAGCTGCTCGATCTCGAGGGCGAGCAGACGTTTTTCCAGAGCGGAGGCTTCCTCGGGCGTGGCTCTCGATTCCGCGACTTCGAAAAGGCAATAATCCGCCGGGGCCATGCTCTTGATGACCACAAGGGCTACGTCGAAGTCCGCGTGCCCCTCGCCCAGCAGTTCACGGATCCTCTGCTCGGCTCGTTTCCCGTTGCGATCGGAGGTCAGGCCGGTGAGATAAAACGTTCCGCCTGGGCGCAGGAAAGCCGGGACGCCGGCGATGGCCGCGCGTACGATCTGCTCTCCGTCCTCGCCGCCGTCGCGGAACACATATTTCGTTTCCAGCTTCGGAAGGTAAGGCGGATGCACGGCGATGCGATCGAAGGACAGGCCGGCAACGGGCTGATACATATCACCCTGTAAACAGGTGACGTTCCGCAGCTCATTCAGGCGGGCGTTAAACTCCGCGAAACGCGTTGAGCGTTCGGTGATGTCGCAGGACCAAGTATGACTCGCGCCCTCCCGCGCGGCCGCCAGCGCGGCGACACCCGATCCGCCGCACAGCTCCAGAAACGCCTCGCAGGGCGTTGGCGGCAGTGAGTTGAGATATTCGCCGCCGATCGTTGTCATTGCGGAAAACACAAGATCGGCGCTGCCGGGGTCATCCGGTTTCCATAACACGTCTGAGGCCAGCCACAAACCGCGAACGGGATACAGCATGGCCGCGGGGTCGCACGAATCCGGCTTCAGAAATCCCGTGCGCCGGAACAGCTCCAGGCTTTGCGGTGGGAGCAGCTTCTCAGCAAGGCTCTGCTCGACGGGGATGGTGGCAATGAACAGCCGCACCATAACGTCCATCGCCGCATGGATTTCCGCAGTGTAATTCGGCGGCCTCTTCTCCTGAAATTCGAAGATATTGCGGATTCCGAGGTGGCGGCAAACGCCTTCCTCCGTGTAATCGAGCTGCAGCAGAAGGCTTCGAAGCGCGGCCAGCTCTTCAGCGGAACCCTGCGGCGGCGGGGTCTCGGCGCGGGCGGAAATCATATCGTCAAATCCTTTTCAGAAGCAACAGCGCCACCACGATGATTATGAGCCCGCCCAGAACGGCAGCGATCAGGATGGCGGGCCTGGAGGCGGCGGTACCCCTGTTCCGAACCTGAAGCGGCATGGCCCCCGCCAGGTCCGGCCTGGAAACCTGCGCCGGGGACTGATCGGCGGGTTTCGCCAGTGCGGCGCGGAGCTCGCCCGCAAATGCCGCGCAGGTTGGGAACCGATCCAGCGCCGTCTTACACAAAGCACGGCCGAACACCGCATCCACCGCGGACGGCAGGTCGGGCCGGAATGTGGTGATCGCGGGTGGATCGACATGACCGATCTGAAACAGTACCGCCGGGACATTGTCCGCCTCAAACGGCCTGCGTCCCGCCAGCAATTCATAGGCTATGATTGCCAGCGAAAACTGATCGCTGCGCCCCTCCACGCCGGACTCGACCACCTGCTCGGGGGACATGTAATCCGCCGAGCCGACCATACTGCCCACCATGGTCAGCTGCTGGACGTTGGTTTGCTGCAGCAGCTTGGCCGTGCCGAAGTCCATGACTTTGATCCTGCCATCGGCGGTCAGCATGATATTGCCGGGCTTCACGTCGCGATGCACGATGCCGCGTGCGTGCGCGAAATCAAGGGCATCCGCGACACCGGAAATGATGCGCACCACCTGAAAGGCGGTGACCGGCTCACGTGCGGTCAGCATAGCCTGCACGGTTCGGCCTTCGACCATCTCCATGGCAAAGTAGACCGCCCCGCCGTCCTCGCCGAATTCGATGAAACGGACGATGTTCGCATGATCGAGCGCCGCAACCGACTCCGCTTCGCGGCGCAGCCGCTCGACGAGCTGACGGTGGGCGTTGCGCGCGCGTTCTCCGCTGGCCTGCTGTTCTGGCACGACCTTCAGCGCGACGGGGGCGCCGGAATCCTTGTCCACAGCGCGGTAAACCACCCCGCCACCGCCGCGCCCCAGCTCCCCTGTGACCTCGAATCGGCCGAAAGCCGCCATCGGCTATTCGGCCGCCTTTCCCGGACAACGGACGCTGAAGAAGTTGCGGTCAAAGACATCGATGCCCGACGGCATGTCCGCAAGCTCCACGCGCATTACGATGGGACGGCCTTCGGCGTCGGTAACCGGCTGCGGCTGCCCGTGCCCCTGCCGCAGCGCGCTCCACTGCGCCACTTTACTGCCGGCGGAACGCGGATCGGCATCGTACATCCAGCGCCACAATGCCCAGGGTCCCGAATAGGAGCCGAATGGAATGTTGCCGCCCGCCTTCACGGTAACCGAAACCTGGCCGGATCCCGGCCAGGTGAACTGCTTCGATTGCGCCTGCGTGCCCGACGCGGTGATGCTCTGGCCGTCGATATTGAGCGTGATGGCCTGCACATTCTGCCCCGGAACCGGGCGCAGCGTGTAATGCATGCTCATCTGCGGCGACCCGTTGGCGAACAACGCGTCCTGAATGTCCTGAAGATGATTCAGGAAACGCAGCAGCTCCGGCGTCGGATGCGAGTCCTGAGCTTCGGGGCTGGGGGCCCACTGCCGGCCCTGCTTCACGACCAGCTTCGCCAGTTGTTGCTGCAGAGCGGCGAACGCGCCGGTTTGCGGGGCGAAGATGGCGGTCACTTCATCGGGCGAGGCGTCCGTATCGCTGCTCGGGTTAAACGGGAATTTGCGCTCCAGCGCGGCGAGCCGAGCGCAGAACTGCCGCACCGCGCCGTTCGCCTTTTCGCGCCCGGCTTTCGCAAAATCGGTGATGATGAACGGTTTCGCATCAACGAAGGGAGATTGCAGCAGGCGCTGCAATGATTGATCGACGCCTTCCGTGCCAGTCGTATTGAACTTCTGGGCCATCTGGCGGACCGCATCGAGCCCGCCGTCCATGGCCGTCGACGCCTGCTGATTCAGTGCCGGATCCGGATTGGCGGTGTTCTGCCCCTGGAGGCGATCCATAGCGCGCTGCAGGTTCGCGAGCGCATCCATGTAGGCGCGGTTGAGATCATCGATCAGCCTGTCGCGATTGGTCGGCGAAACCACCTGCCGAGCGGGCTGGAACACGCGCGTAATGTCATCCGTCGTTGCCGGGGGTCCGGTCTGCGGCTGCAGACTTTTTGCAAGGTTCATGGCCTGCTGCGCGCGCGAAGGCAGCAGCCGGGTGAGCGCGCAGCAGGCCATGAA
>DASRCB010000366.1:0-8348 GCA_035653295.1 Bryobacteraceae bacterium | reverse complement strand
CTGCTGGGGGTCGCTCTTTCGAAGGTCCCCGGCCGCTTGCCCGAGGCCATCGAGCAATACAAGGCGGCCGTGGCCATCCAACCCGAATACGCCGATGCGCACACCAGCCTCGGAATCGCGCTCGCCTCCATGCCCGATCGCCTCCCGGAAGCTATCCAGGAATTCAGAGCGGTGGTCAGGCTCCGCCCTGATTCCGCGGAAGCACACACCAACCTCGGGCTGGCGCTCTCGCGCGATCCTCGCGGCCTTTCCGAAGCCGTGTCGGAATTTGCACAATCGGTTCGAATCAGGCCGGATCCCGCCGTTCAGAAAACGCTGGACAACTGTCGCGAGGCGCTTCGCAAAAGCCGATCGCCAAAGCCGCCGGCGTGAGCGCGCGCTACTGGACCTGCTGCGGCCCCGGCTGCTCTCCGGGCTTCATCAGCGTGGGCGCCTTGCGGCCACCGTTCGGAGCGGCCTTCTTTTCGTTGTCGTGCCGCTCGCCCACTTCTTTCGCCGTCATCACCGACTCGCGCTCTTTCTTGTCGCGCGCGTCCGCTGCTTTGACATCGGCCGCCCTCTTGCCCAGGTCCTCCGCGCTCAGATCCTCGCTGTCGCCCGTCGCCTCCACCGCCTGCTGCATGGCGAACTCGTAGCGCGCGTAATCAGCCGGCGGATTCTCCTGCAGCTTCGCCAGCTTCGCCGCGATCTCCTTTTCGCCGGCCCTCACGAACTCCATGCCTTTGCTTATATCGATGTGCCGTTTCAGGGCGTCGTCGGAGACGGTGTCGATGGCCTCGATGATGTGCGTGTAGTCTTCGAGCGTGTCATGAATCAGGACGGAGCGGCCCGGTTTCGGGGTGGTCATGAGCTGCCGCACCAGCTCCGCGCGGGTCTTGGCAAAGTTGATGTACAGGTACAGGCGTGCGTTGGGGTCCTGCGCCACGCGGATCTGGTCGATTTCGTCCTCGGTGAGGAAATCGCGATCCTGCGCCTGAATGACCGCTGAAATGGACAGCACGACAGCGAATGCCGCGGCAATGAACTTCATAGGCTTACTTCCGTTTGCTCATGATATCGGTGAGGATCTGATCGTGCAGGTCCTGCACCCTCTTCTGCACCTGCTCCACGCTGCCGCGATCGTCGTACGGCGCGTCAGTGTGCAAACCATCCAGCCGGCGCAGCAGTTCCCTCATACTCAGCTCGACGCGCTTATAGTACTTATTATTGCGCGCGGGCTTGCCGGTTTGCTTCAGCGAATCACAGGCCAGCTGCACCGATGCCTGAATATCTCCGACCGCGGTGCGCGCCTGGTCTTCCTTGCCTGCCTCCCAGTCTTTCCGGGCGGCATCGACGGCTGAGTCGGCGTTGGCCATGGCCAGTTCGGCGCGCTTATTCAGATCGCGCTCCGTTTTAACCGCAGCCAGATCGCCGGCGCACAAAAGTCCCCCGAATGCCAGGGCCAGCACCCACGAGACCGGGCGAGGGGCGTACATATTTATCTGCGCTTCAGCTCATCCTGAATGATACGCGCTCGCTGCCTGGCCTGGAATTCCTGGTCCGGGAACTCGCCGTGGCTCATGGCCAGGAACTGCTGATAGCTTTCCAGCGCGGGTTTCAGATCGTGCGCGTGGTCGAAGACAATGGCGCGCAGGAAGATATGGCCGGGCTTCTCCGCGTGCAGCGCGCGGATGCGGTCCAGCGCGGAAATCGCTCCGGGATAATTGTTGAGCATCACCAGCACGCCGGCCAGTTCGCTCCACGGTTCCCAGTTCTGCGGCTGAAGCTGCGCCGCGCGCACGAAATCCTTCGCGGCGGCATCGAATTTCCGCTGGTCGCGCAGAATGCGGCCGTGCGCCATTACCAGAGCGAATTCGTTCGGCTCCGCGCGGAGCGCCTCGTCGATCAGCGGCAGCGCCTTTTCCGGCTGCTTCGCTTTCAGATACGCTTCAGCCAGCGCGACTCGATTGGCGGTGGTCGGCGATTCCGCCACCGCCGCCTGCAGCTTCTGCACCGCTTCCCCGGCGTTGCCCGAAGCAAGCAGGAGCTGGCCCAGATGCTCCTGAGCGCCCGGATCGTTTGGAAATTGCTGGTACAGCGGGATGGCCTGTTCGGGCTGGTGTGCGTCCTCGTACCCCTGCGCCAGCTGCAGCAGGCCATCGCGATAACTCGGGTCCAGCTCGGCCGCTTTGCGGAAATGCGGATCGGCCTCCGCCAGGCGATGTTCCTTCAGCAGTGCTTCGCCAAGGCCCAGCTCAGCCGCGGCCGACTTCGCATCCAGAGAAAGAGCGGTCTGAAACGCCGCTTCCGCTTTCTGCGCCTCCCCGGCCTCGAGCAGCGCTTCACCGTAGTAGAAGTTCGGTCGATATTGTTTCGGTTTGGATGCGACGGCCTTCTCCAGCAGCGGAATGGCCTCCGCCGGTTGCTTCTCTTTGAGCAGCACAATGGCGAGATTCAGCTGCGCCTCGTACAGATCCGGCTTGAGCGCCAGCGTTTCGCGGTACTGGGCTGCGGCTTCCGAATTCTTACCCGTCAGGCTGTATGCCAGTCCGAGGTTGAAGTGCGCGGCATAGTCCTTCGGATCGGCCGCGACTGCCTTCGTGAAGCTGTCAATCGCCGCGTCGTAGCGTTTTTCGTCGAGCGCTTTCAGGCCGGTGGAAACGTCACTGGACTGCGGAGCCCAGAGGAGCAGCAGCGCTGCCACCCACAACATGACTTCATTTTACGGTGGCCGATTGCGGAGCCGTGAAGATGCGCTCACTGCGCGACGGCTCGCTGCGTTCCTCGTGGTAATCCTGCTCGGTATTCAATTCCCACAGGTTGTCGCGGCTGCGCACATTGGCCACGATGTTGTCTACCGCGGTCATCGAAGCCAGCATGGAATGGTCCTGGTTGTTGTACTTATGCATGCCGTTGCGGCCCACAAGGAAGAGATTTTCGAAATCGTTGGCCCACGAAATCACCTCCGGGAACCGCCCGTAAGTTCCGAAGTATGCCGGATAGGTCTTGGGCATGCGGATGACCGTCGCGTCACGGACGTCGGCTGCGTCCAGAATTTCCATTGACGCCAGCTCGGATTTTGCGAGCGCGATCATGTCCGCATCGCTTTTCCGCCAAAGATCGTCGTTCTCGTTGCAGAAATACTCAAGCCCGATCCACACCTTTCCCGGATCCGCGGCCATGGCCGGGCTCCAGTTGTTGAAGATCTGCAGCCTGCCGACAAGGACGTCCGGTTCCTGGATATAGATCCAGTTATCCCGCACCAGCTCGCCGGATTTCTCGCGCAGCTTCAGTCGTTCGCAGAGAACGCCGACCGTAATGAAATCGCGGTACACCAGTCCTCCGGCGACCTCTCGTACAGCGGCGGGCGCCGCCGGCTCCATGGCCTCAACCAGTTCCTTCACCGGCATGGTGGAGAAGAAGAATTCACCCTCGAATCGCCGGGATTGCCCATCGGCCGTTCGCGCGGTGACCGCCCGCACGCGTCCGTTTCCATCGTGTTCGATACGCTCCACGCGCCAGCCGGTAAGGATTTCACCACCCATTTCCCGCACCCGCCGCGCCACTTCCTCCCACATCTGCCCCGGGCCGAACTTGGGATACAGAAACTGCTCGATGAGCGATGTCTCGACATCCTTCTGCGCCAGTCCGCCGCCGCTCTTCGCCAGCGCTTTCTTCAGCACGTGAGTAATCGTCTTGTAAATGGAAAGGCCTTTGATCCGCTGCGCTCCCCATTCCGCGCTGATCTGACTGCACGATATGCCCCAGACCTTCTCCGTGTAGGACTTGAAGAAGAGCCGATACAACTCACGTCCGAAGCGGTTGATAAAGAACTCTTCCAGATTCGTCTCGTTGCGAATGGGGAAGAGCAGGGAACGGAGATAGCTGAGCCCGATGCGAAGCGTTTTCAGAAGCCCCAGCTTGCGCAGTGTGTCCGCGCTGAGCGTAATGGGGTAACTGAAGAACCGCCGCATGAAGTAGATGCGCGATTTGCGGCTGCGCACCAGCATCACGCGGTCTTCCCGTTCCGGGTCCGGACCGCATCCCGTCGACGCCACCGCCGTGGTCTGCCGTTGGTAAGTAATCTGCGCGCCCTCGCCGCTCAGCGCCTGCAGAGGCAGAATTTCCAGCCACCAGCGCATCACGCGCTCCGATTTGGAGAAGAACCGGTGACCGCCAATATCGATTCGGTTGCCCTTGTAGTTCACGGTCCGCGAGATGCCGCCCATGTACTCGCTCATCTCCAGCACGACAGGGGCGATATCGGTCCGCGTGAGCAGTTCGTACGCCGCGGTCAGCCCGGCCGGTCCGGCGCCGATGATTACCGCCTGCCGGACATTCGGCTTTCCTGTCATAGTGTCCAAGTGGCCTCGTGTCGGCGCATGGAGCGCCTCACTCCGAAAATCGGCGTAAAGGCGCAATGGCTGTACGGTCTATGGCGGATACGGCCACATGAGGCCGCGGCGATGATTCGATGGACTTAGCCGGAGATGCGGCCCCACAACGAAAGCAGGCCGCCCGTCACCGAGGATGCCTTCCGGGGCGTGTCGTCCCGGCCGGTGAGCCGTTCCGCCAGATTCGCGAGGCTCTTGCCGAAGGGGCTCCCGGGTGCAATGACCTTGCCTTCCATCAGAGCGCGTTCCACCGCTTCGTAGTCGTCGGGAATGACGTGAAACACGTCCGCGTGCAACGCCGTGGGAATGACCTCGCGGTTCAGACCTACGCTGCGGTCGTAGCGGTTGATCAGAACCCGGAGCTTCGTGCGGCTGACATTATTATTATCCAGATACATCAGCGCGCGCTGCGCCGCCTGCAGCGCCGGCAATTCGTTGGACGTGACCAGCAGCAGTTCATCCGCCAGCCGCGCCTGGCTCAGGTTCCAGCGGCCATAGACCCCGGCCGAGTCCAGAATGACGGCATCGTAATGCATGCGCGCGTATTCGACGATCGGCAGCGCGTCGGAAAGGGATGAATAACCGGCGCCGATGTGCTCCGGAGAGAGCAGAACGTCCACGCCCTTGTGCTGCGTGACCATGCCTTTCCACAGGTCCGCGTCGATATCGCCGGCGCGGTGCAGGACGTCGATGAAGCTGTAATTCGACTTGATCTTGAACAGAAAGGAAAGCGTGCCGGCAAGCGGATCGAGATCAGCCAGCAGGATGCGTTCCGTACCCAGCCGCTTCCACTGCCACGCAAGATTGGAAGCGATGGTGGTCGCCCCGCAGCCTCCTTTGGCGGGCATCACGCACCACACCCGCCCCTTTTTCGCGGTGTTCACCGGCGCGCGCTTGTCCACTTTCAGCAGGCAGGCTTCTACCTGGTCCGCGGTAAAAGGCTGCACCAGAAAATCCGTCGCGCCCTGGCGCAGCACTCGCAGGATCAGAGCCGGATCGTCAGCAGTCAGCAACGCAACCACCGGCAGGTTGGGGTCCATCCGGAGCAACTCCGCAAGTACCGCGCAGGCCTGCTCGGGATCGCTCGCAAGGTCCAGAAAACACAGGTTCGGGCGGTGCTCGCGAAAGGCTTCGGCGAGGTGCGTGTGGGTAGGCCAGTGGCGTAGCTGGCAGACCGGCGTTACCGCCGGCCAGTCAGCCAGGATCGGTACCAGTTCCTGCGTTTGCCTTGCGTCAGGACCGACGAACAACGCTCTCCAGGTACCGTTCACGGTCGCACTTTCGTTGAGCACGCGCTCGGGACGAGCCACTAAGCGCGTAATCGGCAGTTCCCGATCATAACATGAGAACGTTTTTGGCCTTAGTTAACTACAAGTTCGAGTGCCGTCGCCGATAAGCGAATCGACCGGCGCGCGTGAGCCCGAAAACGGGTTCCAGCGCTGGATCTGTCGCCCGGACACGCCGGTTGGATCATATGACCGATTTCACTACACATACCATTGGCATTTGCGACACCCAGCCCATCGCCGCCGAAGGACTGCGCTCGCTGCTGAGCCCCTGCTCGGAACTGGAATTCAAGTGCGCCGTGCAGAGCCTGGACCGCGCCTTCGTGCTGGCGCGCGGCATTGTCGACGTGCTCATTGTCGACAAAGCGTTCGGCATGAACGCCGTTCTCGACCTCCTCGCCGAACTGCGAAACGAACCCGATACGGCCGCTGTCGTCGTCTGGGGCATCTCCATCACCGAACCGGAAGCACTACGCCTGCTGCAATCTGGCGCCCGCGCCATCATCCGCAAGAGCAGTGAGACCGAAAACCTGATCGCCTGTCTGCGGGCCGTTGCCGCCGGCCGCACCTGGATGGAGAATCGGGTTTTTCGTGACGGCGGCAGAACCGCCGGATACCCCCGCTCCGCTCTGACCGCGCGCGAACAGCAGGTTATGAAGCTGGTCGAGCTCGGCTTTAAGAACAGAGAAATCGCGGCGGAACTAGGGATTAAAGCCGGTACCGTAAAGATTCACCTGAAGCATATCTTCGAGAAGACCGGCGTCCACGGCCGCTACGGCCTGGCTCTGAACGGCCTGCGCGATAAAGGACTCGTTTCCCTGGCGTCGTAACTCTGCGCCGCCGGGCGGACCGCTTTCCTCCGCTTGATATCCTGAAAGTCCAGTGCGGGTTCTGCCGTTCTTTTTGTGCGCCGCAGTGTTTGGCGCGAGCCTTCCCGACATCCTCAATCAGGAGCTCCAGCGCAACTTCAAGATTC
Source organism: Bryobacteraceae bacterium (assembly GCA_035653295.1). Taxonomy (GTDB): domain Bacteria; phylum Acidobacteriota; class Terriglobia; order Bryobacterales; family Bryobacteraceae; genus DASRCB01. The sequence goes on along the minus strand of DASRCB010000366.1, from coordinate 1,713 downwards.
TGAAAGAGAAAGCGAAACCAGCTCCGTACTTCATCGCATACGCCGTGGAGGACGCGCAGGTGGAAGCGATCAATGCGACTGCCGGCGTGGTCAGCGCGAAAGCCGGCAACCGCCAGCGTACCCTGACCGTCACGGTCCGTGTCGGCGACCGCAAGTTCGATAACTACCACATGATCGACGGCGAGCGGCCGCGCTTCACTCGCGCCGCGCCGATCCCGCTTGACGACCTCGCCGCGCCCATCCAGCGCGTGGCATGGCTCGAAACCGACCGCTGCTGGCGCGCCGGCGCGGAGCGGTACACCCAGGTCAAATCGCGCGCTCAAACTGCCGCGGCTTCCGAAGACGACTCCGACGATTTCTCGGTCGAAGAGCCTGCCGTCTACAACCAACCCCCGCCACAGCTCCGTTTTTCCGCCGATGCCTGGACGCCCCGGCTGAAAAAGGTCTCCGCCGAGCTGGCCCACAGCCCCGATGTCCTGAACTCCGACGTGAGTCTTGTCACCGAGCGCGAGACGCGTTATCTGATCACCACCGACGGCGCCCGCATCGTACACGGCGCCACCACGGCGAGGCTGGTCATGATCTGTCGTGGCAAAGCCGCCGATGGCATGGACCTCGAAACGGACCGCACCTTCGAAGCGACCTCGCCCGATAAACTCCCGAACGTCGAGACCCTTGTCAGCGCCGCCGCCGGCGTGCGCGGGGATCTCAGTAATCTCATTTCCGCGCCGTACACCGACCCCTACGTGGGCCCCGCCATCCTTTCCGGGCGCGCCGCCGGCGTTTTCTTCCACGAAATCTTCGGGCACCGCGTCGAGGGCCAGCGGCAAAAGGACCAGGCCGAAGGGCAGACCTTCACCAGGAGCGTCGGCCAGCCGGTTTTGCCCCCGTTTCTGTCCGTTGTTTTCGATCCCACGCGCCGCGATTACGACGGCACGGATCTGAGCGGCTGGTACGAGTATGACGATCAGGGAGTAAAGGCGCGTCCCGTTACCGTTGTCGACAAGGGCATTCTGCGCACCTTCCTGATGTCGCGTACTCCAATCAAAGGCTTCGATCATTCCAACGGCCATGGCCGCGCTCAGGCCGGCCTCGAGCCGGTGGGACGGCAGTCGAATCTCATCGTCGAATCATCGAAGAGCGTAAGCGACCGCGAGCTGCGGAAAATGCTCATCGACGAGATCAAGCGGCAGAACAAGCCATACGGGCTGTACTTCCGCGACATCACAGGCGGTCGTACCCAAACCGGTCGCGGCGGCCTGCAGGCGTTCACCGTCATTCCGCAGGTGGTCTACCGCGTATATGCCGATGGCCGCCCTGACCAACTGGTGCGCGGAGTGGATATCGTGGGAACACCCCTGGCCAGTTTCGCGAAGATCATGGCTACCTCCGACCATGCCGAGGTATTCAACGGCATCTGCGGCGCCGAGTCGGGCAGCGTTCCCGTGTCGGCCATTTCTCCCGCGCTGCTCATCTCCGATATTGAAGTGCAGAAGAAGGAGCGCGGCCGCGACCGGCCTCCCTTCCTCCAGCCGCCCGTGGGAGCTGCGCGGTGACAGCGCGTATCAGCTGTGCGGCGCTGCTGTTGCTGAATCTTGCTGCGGCGCAGGAGAACGACGTGCTGCTGCGCGCCATGAAAGATGAGCTGAGCCGCTCCAGCGAGCTGGCCCTGATCTCGCCGGACAAACCGTATCTGATTTCATACTCCGCCGA
>DASRCB010000365.1:0-12124 GCA_035653295.1 Bryobacteraceae bacterium | reverse complement strand
CCGCACTTCCTTACAACGCGGCCTTCTGCTCGAGGTTCGCGCTATCAGCGAGAACGTCCTGATCGCCGCGCGCTCGGCCGGTTATCAGGCGAGCCAATCGGTGTGCCCCTTCCGGCGCGGTGAGAACTGCCTGTGGAGAGCTTCGGAGGTTCGATGAGCAAGGCAGCCGACGAGAGCGCGCTGGAGCGCTATCGCACAGCCTTCGCCGAGGAAGCGCACGAGCTGCTCGGCGAGCTCGAGCGCTCGCTGCTCGAACTGGAGAAGACACCCGACGACCCGGAGCCGATCGGCCGCGCATTTCGCGCGCTGCACACCATCAAGGGCTCGGGAGCTATGTTCGGCTTTGACGCCATTGCGTCCTTCTGCCACGAGGTAGAAACGATCTTTGACGAAGTGCGCGCTGGACGGATCGCCGTCACGCCCGCGCTGATCGGGGCGGCGCTTGCCGCGAAGGACCACATTCAGAGCCTGCTCGCGGTATCCGGCGCCGGCGACGCGGCCAGTTTGGAGGCTGGACAGCAGATCCTTGATCGTCTGCGCCGGGCGACGTCAGCGCCGCTGCAGGCCGCGCCAGTAGAACCAGCGGAGGGCGAAGGCTCCGACGGCATCCTGGCCAACTACCGTGTCCGCTTCGATCCGCATCCCGATATTTTCCTCAGCGGCACGAATCCGATACCACTGTTGCAGGAGTTGCGCGCGCTCGGCGAATGCAGCGTTGTGGCCCACCTCGAACGAACTCCCACGCTCGACCGCTTCAACTGCGAGGAGTGCTACAGCCACTGGGATGCTGTTCTCACCACATCCGCGGGCGAGAATGCGGTGCGCGACTTGTTCATATTCGTCGAGGACCGAGCCGACCTGACGATAGATCGCATCGACGACACGCAAGGGGAGCGGCGGAGATTGGGAGAGATTCTCGTCGAGCGAGGCGACATCAGCGCCAAAGCCGTGGAAGAGTGTCTCGCCACACGTCCGCTGGCTGGCGAACTGCTCGTTCAGGCCGGCCTCGTTCCTCAGGATCGGGTTACGGCGGCAGTGCTCGAACAGCAGCACCTGGACACGGTGCGCGCCAAACAGGGCCGGAGCGAAACCGCTTCCACACTGCGCGTGCCGGCGGCCAGGCTTGACAGTATGGTGGACACCGTGGGCGAACTGGTGACCGTGCAGGCCCGGCTCAGCAGCTACGCTCTGGCCTCCGGCGATAGCGAAATCAACTTCATTGCGGAAGAGGTGGAGCGTCTCACCGAGATGCTGCGCGAGAGCGCCATGAGCCTGCGCATGCTGCCCATCGGCGACACCTTCAGCCGGTTTAGACGTCTGGTTCGAGACCTCTCGTCGGAGCTTGGGAAAAAGGTGGAACTCAGCACCGATGGAAATGACACGGAGCTGGACAAGACGGTAATCGAGCAGTTGAGCGACCCGCTCGTGCACCTCATCCGCAATGCGCTGGATCACGGCATCGAAACACCCGAACAGCGGCTCGCCGCTGGCAAACCCGAAATCGGGAGAGTCCATCTCTCGGCCTGTCACGCCGGGGGATTCGTGCTGATTCGCATTTCCGACGACGGGGCGGGTATGAACCGCGACGCCATCCGGGCGCGCGCCATCGAGCGAGGTCTCATCCGGCCGGATGCAGCTCTGTCCGACGAGGCCATCTTCGCGCTTACGCTGCAGCCCGGGTTTTCCACGGCGGCTCGGGTGACGGGCGTATCCGGACGTGGAGTCGGGATGGATGTGGTCCAGCGCGGCGTAGATCTTCTCCGCGGCACGCTCTCCATTTCCAGCCAGCCCGGGGCGGGAACGACGGTGACACTGCGGATTCCGCTCACCCTCGCCATCATCGACGGTTTGCTGATCGAGGCCGGCGGCGCGTTTTTCGTGGTTCCACTGTCCAACATCTCGGAATGTGTCGAACTGGTGCGCGACCGCGCCGTTTCCGGCGGCCGGCCGTCGCTGGTCAATGTCAGGGGCGAGTTGATCCCCTGTATCGCCCTGCGTGAAAGATTCGACATTGCCGGTGAGCCGCCGAACATCGAGCAGGTGATCGTTGCCGAAACGCGGGAAGGCAGGTTCGGCCTTGTGGTGGACCGGGTCATAGGCGATCACCACACGGTGATCAAGAAGCTGGGCCACTTGTATCGGCGCGTGGAAGAGGTTTCGGGCGCCACCATTCTCGGCGACGGCACGGTGGCCCTGATTCTGGATATCGACCGCATCGCATTCGAAGTCATTCGCGAGTACGCCGGCGCTCCGGCGTCATGCGTTCGATAATACGGATGTCCATGTTCGAGAATCGGTTGACGGGGAAGACGGCACTGGTCACGGCCGCAGGCCAGGGAATTGGCCGGGCCACCGCCGAGGCCTTTATCGAAGCGGGCGCGCGCGTCGTGGCCACGGATATCGATACCGGGAAGCTGCGGGATCTGCACGATGCCGACGTTCGGCCGCTCGATGTGACCCGGACCGAAGAGGTAAACGCCCTTGCCGCGAGTATTGGGCCCATTGATGTGCTCTTCAATGCCGCGGGCTTCGTTCATCACGGCGCCGTTCTGGACTGCTCGGAGCAGGACTGGGATTTCAGCTTCGACCTGAACGTCAAGTCCATGCATCGCACCATTCGAGCATTCCTGCCCGGGATGCTGGAGAAAGGCCGCGGATCGATCATCAACGTCTCCTCCGCGGCATCTTCGCTGCGCGGACTGCCGAATCGTTATGTGTACGGGGCGACGAAAGCAGCGGTCATCGGGCTCACGAAGGCTGTCGCCGCGGACTATATCCGGCGCGGCATCCGGGTGAACGCCATTTGTCCGGGCACGATCGAGAGCCCCTCGCTGGAAGAGCGGATGACCGCGCAGTCCCGCCAGAGCGGGAAATCCATCGATGAAATACGGCAGCAGTTCGTCGCCCGCCAGCCGATGGGCAGGATCGGTACGGCCGCGGAAGTCGCCGCGCTCGCAGTTTATCTTGCCTCCGACGAGAGCAGTTTCACCACCGGGGCCGTCCATATCGTGGATGGCGGCTTCACGCTGTAGAGGCCCTTGCTGGAGTAGATTCCCGCTGAAAATCGGGTGCACAGGGGATTCCGGCCGGCCGGATGCGCGTCTACATTGACAGCAGGAAGATGACCAACGTTGCCGAGCTGAGCCCGGAGATCCTCGAATTCCTGCGCAAAACCGATACCTGCACGGTCTCGAATGCCATCGAGATATTTAACGTCCGCATGCGCAACGAAGGGTTCGTGCATGGCGTGACGCACTGCCTCTTCCCGAAACTGCCGCCCGTTGCCGGATATGCAGCGGTGGGCCGTATCCGCACGACGGCGCCGCCTATCGCCAATCTCTGCTACTACAACCGGACCGACTGGTGGGACTACGTCGCTTCCCTGCCCTCGCCGAAAATCATCGCCATCGAGGATGCCGATCGCATTCCCGGCACAGGCGCCCTGTTCGGCGAGATTCACGCCCGCATCGCCACCGCGCTGGGCGCCGTCGCCTACGTCACAAATGGAACCGTGCGCGATGTTCCCGGGCTCAGGAATGCCGGGTTCCAGTGCTTCGCCTCGGGGCGGAGCGTCTCCCACGCTTATGCTCACGTCATCGACTTCGGCGAGCCGATCGAAATCGGAGGGCTGAGAATCGCCAGCGGCGATTTACTCCATGGAGACTGCCACGGGGTCCACATCATTCCGCGCGAGATTGCCGCTGAGTTGCCGGCCACCGTGGCGAGCCTCCTGGAACGTGAAGCGAAGCTGATCGAGCTGTGCCGCTCGCCTGACTTCTCGCTGGAGAAGCTGAAGGCTGCGCTGGAGCAGGACAAAGCCGGATGTCCGCCGCCGGCGCGATAATTCGCTACTTCTTCTTCGCCGCTGTCGCCGGCTTCACGTCTCCAGCCGCGGTCTGCAGGTCCTGCACGGCCTTCGCGTCGAGTTGATAAATGGTCGGCTCGCCTTCCCGGCTGGCCAGCCAGTTGTCGCCCGATTTGCCGATATTCACCTTTTCGGACCGTTTGTTGTCGTTGCTGACCACAGTGATGGTAATGGTCGCGGCCGGGGCGGTTCCCGTATCGACGAACTTCGCCGCCGAGAGGTCGCGCAGCTTGTCGATGAATGACTGCACGCTAATGGGGTCCATCTTCTTCCCGTTCTGGAACCAGTCCTCGCCCGTGCGCGTGAACAGGTAGTGCTTCGCCCCGTCCTGCATCTCGATCTTGTTGGGATCGGTGTAGGCGAAATCGAACAGCTTCTTGTTCCGGAAATCGTCCAGGCTCTTTGCCAGGCCCTCGCCCAGCTCGCTGGTCACCTTGTAAGCGCCTTCAACCGCGCTCGATTTCGCGTAGTAGTCGTTATCCTTCTTGCGAACGGTCAACTCCTGCGTGCCGTTCGCGTCCGTCACTTTCGCCGTGCCGACCGGCGTTCCCGAGGCGTAAGCCGCATCGGCTTTCTTAAGATCGTCCGCCGACGCGGACAGGTCCATCTTCGCGTCCTTCAGCTTGCGCACCAGCTCCTCAACCTGCAGCCCGTCGGCGCGCATGGGCTTCGGCTTGACGATCTGCCAATCATTCTGGTTGTTCTTCGCGAACTCGATCTGCTGGCCTTGAGTGTCCAGTTCCACCGACGTCAGCTTGTCCTGATTAAAGGTAAGGAGGCGCTTGTCGCGAAAATCGTTGACGCCTTTGTCGAGCGAGGTCTTCGTATACGAAGCCAGCGCGTAGACCTTCGGGCTGTTCTCGGTTTTCGCATAGACGTCACCTCCGGTGGGTGCGTCATCGCCGATCAGGAGCGTGCGCGTCTTGCCGTCCTTCATGGTCAGAGTGACCGTTACCGAGGGCTGCGCGAGCCCGAACTGCGCAATGTCCGCCGGCCTGTCTTCGACGACGCTGTCGGCGTCGACCGAGGAGACCGACTGCAGAAAGCTGGTCACCGAATCCGTATCAACCGGATACGATTTTGGTTCGGTCAGGCGCCAGTCGTTGCCGGTCTTCTGCAACACGACGGCTGCTCCGCCCTTCTTCGCGATGCTGATGCCCGTCACGTCGGCCTGATTGAGATGCAGCACCTGCGGCGTAGTGCTCGCCGGCGGCTTTGCCTCCTCCGCCGCCTTATGCTTGTTCGACCAAAAAATGAGCCCGGCCAGCACGCAGAACAGGCCGGTAGCAATCACCAGTCCTTTACCGCCCACTGCTTATCTCCTCTTCAGCCACACCATGACGCCGGCAATCACCACGATGCCCGGCAGAATGAACTGACAGAATGTGCGCATCCACAGCATCTGCGCGCGATTCATGGTCACGCGCCGGTCTTCCTGCTGCTTCGGCCGGATGGAGATGAGGTCCGTATCGGAGCTGAGCCAGTTGATCATGTTCAGCAGCAGGTCGCGGTTGCCGTTGAACTTCACAAATCGGTTTGAAGCCCACGTGGAGTTACCCACAACCACGAAGCGACCCTCCGAATTCGGCTTGCCGGTGGTGTAAGTGCCGGCGGCGGCCAGAGTGAATGGCCCTTTTTTGTCGGTGTTAGTGATCTGTATCTCTCGCGCGCTCAGATTCGTCGTAGCGACGCTGTCCGGTGAAGTGGAGAACAGCTTTTCGACCGACGTCTTGTCGCCGTTCTTCGTCTGCAGCGAGCGCGCCAGAGGGAACCCCGTCGCCAGTCCTTTCATGGGCTGAACAATGGGATGCGACTCGTAGCTGGTGACCAGCGGAACCTCGGGTCCAAGCCCGGCGAGCTGGCCAATCGGATTTTCATCCAGCACCAGATCGTTCTCAGGCGTGACGCCCCAGCTCGTCAGCAGAGCTGCCAACGGCGCATTATCCGCCACCGGATGACCCTGCACCTTCAGCGGCGGATCGAGCATGAACAGCGCGCGGCCACCGTCCTGCACGTAATTGCGGATGGCGTCCACCTCCGGCTGCGCAAAGTCCGTCGTCGGACCCGCCACCACCAGCACGCTGCAATCGGTGGGGACCTGCGCTTTCTGAAGCAGGTTCACTGTCTTGGACGTGTAGTTATCGCCCTGCAGCAGGTCCTTCGCCTGGGACATGCCGTCCGGCCCGGTTTCATCGAGGGAATGCTCGCCGTTGCCCTGCACGAAACAGACGTTCTTGGTTCCGCCCTTCTCGGCGCGGACAATGGCTCCGGTAATGCCTTCCTCGTCGAAGGTGCGGGCCTCTTCGTGCTTCGTGCCGTAATCGATCGTCGCCGTCCCGACGTTCTTGATACCCGCCTGACGCGCCAGCTGCGGCTTCTTATAAGGATCGACGAACTCCACGTGTACGTTGTTCGACAGGTTGCGATACTGATCCAGCAGATCCTTCCCGGTCTGGAAGTTACTCGCCTTATCCCAGTAAGTGATGGTGATCGGCTCTTTCAGGTTCTTGACGATCTTCGTTGTCTGTTCTGACAGGCTGTATCGCTTGTTCGCCGTGGCGTCGTACGTCTTGTCGTATCGATTGGCGAGGAAGTTCGCCGCCACGATCACGGCTATGATCACCAGAATGTAAACCGTCGCGTAAGCGGCGTAGCGTGTCTGTCTTGCCTTCATCCAGTTCGCTGCCATTACGACCTCCACCGCAGCGATTCCAGCGACCGCGAGGTCAGGAACAGCCCGAAGAATATCAGCGATGCGTAGTACACCGCGTCCTTCATGTCAAACACGCCCTTGGCAAAGGATTCGTAATGAGTGATCACCGACATGTATGCCATGACTCTGGCCCAGGTTGCGGTTTCATACCCGCTGGGCCATTCCAGCACCCACAGCAGCAGGCAAACCCCGAACGTCGCGGCGCCGGCGATGATCTGGTTACGCGTGAGGGTCGAGATGAAGGTCCCCACGGCGAGCAGGCCGCCGGCCTGAAGCAGCAGGCCGAGATAACCGATGACCAGCGGCTTCCAGTCCGGATTCCCGTAACGGAAGAGGAAGACGAAGCTGATGCCGCTGAAGATCAGCATGACCGCGTACAGCGCCAGGGCGGCCAGCCACTTTCCAATCACCATTTCCGTATCGCGCACCGGAGAAGTCGCCAGCAGCTCGATGGTGCCGGTGCGCTTCTCCTCGGCGAACAGCCGCATGGTGATCATGGGGATGAAGAACAGCCCGATTACGCTGGCGTTCGACAGCAGCGGGCGGATCACCTGCTCATTCACGTTCATGGGCATGGCCTGCCCCTGCATCTGCGCCTCGAGGCCCATCAGGGAGAAATAGCCCACCGCGGCCCAGAAAAAGTAGCCGAAGATGAACGCGAACATGGTGAGCAGCAGATAGGCGATCGGCGAGGCGAAGTAACTGTTGATTTCCTTCTTGAAAATGATCCAGATGTTTCTCACTTACGCAGCCTCCGCGGGCTTCTCGGCGCCGGTCAGCTCGAGGAAGACTTCTTCCAGCGAGGCGGCGGCCGATTTCAATTCATTCAGGTTCCAGCCCGATTCCACGACGGCGCGCGCCAGGTCGCCGCGCACGAAGGAGTCCTTCAGGCTCTCCACTTCGAAGCTGAGCTGGCCATCGGGGCTGGGGCGCGGCAGCACGCGGCTTACGCCCGGCACCTGCTCCAGCCGCTGCTGCACCGAAGCTGCATCCAGCGGCGTGGCATCGCGACCGGCCAGCGAGACCATCACTGCTCCCGCGCCGTGCGCCCGGTTGCGCAGGTTCTCCACCGAGTCCCTGGCCACCAGCCGGCCCTTGTTGATGATGATCACCTGCTCGCAGGTCTGCTCCACTTCCGGCAGAATGTGCGTGCTGAGGATGATGGTGTGCTCGCCGGCGAGGCTGCGGATCAGATCGCGCGTCTCGTTGATCTGCCTGGGATCGAGGCCGGCTGTGGGCTCGTCCAGAATCAGCACGTCCGGCATATGTACGATCGCCTGCGCCAGCCCGACGCGCTGCCGATATCCTTTCGACAGCTTGCCGATCAGCCTGGTCTTCACGTCGGCGATCGCGCAGCGATCTGCCGCTTCGTTGACCCGCCGGTTCAACTCGTTTCCGGACAGCCCTTTCAGTGCTCCCACAAAGCTCAGATACTCGCGAACTTCCATGTCCGGGTACACCGGGGGAGACTCGGGCAAATAGCCGATGCGTTTTTTCACTTCGAGAGGCTGTTCGAGAACATCGAAACCAGCGACTTTCGCCGTACCGGCCGTGGGCGGCAGGAAACAGGTGAGCACGCGCATGGTGGTGGTCTTTCCGGCGCCATTCGGGCCCAGGAACCCGACGATCTGGCCCTTCTCGACCTCGAAGGAAATGTCGTCCACAGCGACGTTACGTGCGTATCGCTTGGTGAGACCGTTAACGGTAATCATATAAAGGCAGGAGTGTGCCAGCGGATGAGGGCCGCTGAAAGATATTGAAAAGACAATGGTAGTAGCCGGTCCGGCCGCTTGTCAATCCTGTGCGGGCGGGAGTCGGCTGCTCATCGTCTGTTTTGTTGGACGTACGCCAGCCGAAAAGGACTCGGATGCGGCCGCTGAAATCGCCCGGATTGCCCTCGCTTCCTCATCGTCGCTCGCGGGCGCTGGCGGCCCGCCCTACCCCGCCGCGTCCGGCGCCGGAATGCCCATAATCTGAAACCCGGCGTCCACGTACAACACATTACCGGTAACGCCACGGCCCAGATCGCTCGCCAGAAAAACGGCCGTGTCGGCGACCTCCGCCGGATCGGTATTCCTCCGCAGCGGAGCGCTGCGGGCGACCGCATCCAGCACGCGCGAGAAGTCGCGAATCCCACGCGCCGAGGCGGTCTTTACCGGCCCCGCCGAGATCGCATTCACGCGAATGTTAGAAGGCCCCAGATCGTTAGCCAGGTAGCGCACGCTGGCCTCCAGTGCGGCCTTGGCGACGCCCATCACGTTGTAGTTGTGCACCACGCGCGTCGAGCCGAGATAGCTCAGGGTCATGATCGAGCCGCCGCCGTTCATCAGCGGCGACAACGCGCGAGACACGGCGATCAGCGAGTATGCGCTGACATCCTGGGCCAGAGCATAACCGGCCCGCGATGTTTCCACAAAGGCGCGGCTGAGATCCTCGCGATTGGCGAAGGCGACGCTGTGCACGACCGTATTCACGGTCACACCCGTCTGTTTCAGCGTGGCGGCCAGGGCGGCGAGTTCTTCATCTTTGGTCACATCGCAGGGAAGCACGCGCTCAGCGCCGAGTTCGGTCCCGAGTTCATCGACCGTGAGCTTCTGCCGGTCGCCGGCGTAGGTCACGATCAGCCGCGCGCCTTCGCGACGGAACGCCTCCGAGATCGCGTACGCAAGACTCCACCGATTTGCGATCCCAAGCACAACAGCCGTTTTCGCTTCCAGCAGACCGGGCATGAAGGGTTCATTTTAGCGTGCGCCTCAGATCCGCCACCGCCGAGCAGCATGGTGGAGCGCAGGCCTCTATTTCCAGATCGCCTCGATCTCTTCCAGCGTTTTGCCTCTGGTCTCCGGCAGGCGCAGGCTCACGAAGACGAACCCGGCGACGCAGATTGCCGCGTAGATCCAGAACGTCACGGCCGGACCCACCGCCCCGTTGAGCAGCGGGAATGTGTACGTCAGCACGAAGCAGGCGATCCACAGGGCTGCCACCGCCACGGAGGAAGCGGCGCCGCGAACCTGATTGGGGAAGATCTCGGAGATGATGACCCACGTCACCGGGGCAAGTGACATCGCGTAGCACGCGATCGCCGCGACCACCAGAACCAGCATGTGCGGGCCGTGGCTGTGCAAACGGTAGAAGATGCCGAGAAGCGAGTATACAAGCGCCAGTCCCGCACAGCCGAGCAGCATCAACACCCGTCGCCCGCTCCGGTCCACGGTCCCAATGGCCACAAAAGTGAAAACCAGGTTTACCGCTCCGGTCACGACAATGTTGAAGAGGATGTCGGACACGTGATATCCGGCGGCGGAGAACACTTCCTCGGCGTAGTTGAAAATCACGTTGATTCCGCACCATTGCTGCAGTACGGCCAGGGTGACGCCCAGCACCAGCGCCGGCCGCAGTCGTTTATCGAGCAGGACGCGCCAGGCGCCGCCGGCCGCCTCCTTCAGCGTTGCCGCGATTTCGTTCATCGCGCCGTCCGCGTAGGCCGGACCGCCGATCCGCGCGAGCACTCGCCTCGCCCGCGCGGCTTCTCCTTTGCGCGCCAGCCACCGCGGGCTCTCGGGGACCGCAAACATGGCGAAGAAGAACAAGGCCGCCGGAATTGCCGTCACCCCGAACATCCACCGCCAGCCGCTCTGCCCGTTCCAGGAATTCAGAATCTCGAGCGCGGTCGCATTGGGTGGAACCGGGCGGGCGATCAGCCAGTTCGTGATCTGCGCCAGCAGTATGCCGATGACGATGGTCAGCTGGTTCAGCGAAACGAGCTTCCCGCGCAGCGCGGCCGGCGACACTTCGGCGATGTAGACCGGCGAAAGGCTCGACGCCATTCCGATGGCGAGTCCTCCTGCGATGCGCCAGAGCACGAACGCCTCGAAACCCGGGGCCAGGCCGGTGCCGACGGACGAAACGGCGAACAAGAGCGCCGCCATAATCAGCAGGCGCTTGCGGCCGTAGCGGTCGCTCAGAGCGCCCGCGCTGACGGCGCCCACCAGGCAGCCGATCAGCGCGCAGCTCATCGCCCACCCCTGCAGCGAGGCGGCCGAGAGATGGAAGTATTTTTCGTAGAAGGGCTTGGCGCCGCCAATCACGACCCAGTCGTAGCCGAACAGCAATCCGCCCATTGCCGCGGCGGCGGAGATCAACCAGATGTAGCGCAGGTTCGTCTCGCCCGCGACTCGCTGCGATGCCTGCACTTTAGTGAGCCTGTTCCAGCGCGAAATTATCGAACGAGGCGCGATGCCAGCCTGACCCAAAACCGGCCATGCCCCGCGCGTGCGTCGAGTCGCTCACAGCGGCGATCTTCCTGCCGTCCACGGAAGCGGAGATATCGCCGCCATGAAAGCCGAGCTCCAGATGATGCCAGTGCTTCGCCGGAAATGGAACGGACCCTGACGCCAAAGTGCGGGTCGTGCTCTTGAACTTAGTGCTCAGCAGCTGCCACGCGCCGCTGGATCCGATATCCAGCACGTATCCGCTCGGCCACAGCGCCTTTCCGTCCTGAAAAAAATCGGCCGAATCGATGCGGCCGACGAGGGCGACTTCACCGTCCTCCGGAAGGAAGGCATCGATGCGCTCGGTATAGTCGGCCTGAGCTGCGTCGCCAAGGAAAGTGAACGGGTTCGGAGAGATGCCCCACGAAATCGGGCGGATCGTGACAACCTGATTCAGGCAGCGTCCCGACCGCGAGGGACAGGCGCCGGCTTCGAATGCGCCGTCCTGATCCGAGAGATATTTTGGCGTCCCTCCGATCGGAGTCGCCTCGAAGTCGTCCCGGTAGGGCATGGGAAACGGGCGCTGCGGCGGGGAAGTGGCGGTTCCTTTTGCCTGCCCGGACGTTGTGCTGAACGTATAGACCGCGCCTGGGTCCAGCGTTGCCGTGAAATTCCGGTCGACCGGGATAATGTCGGCCTGCCGCTCGAACATGGTCCTGCCATTCGAGCGCCACACATGTACCGCTCCATTCGAAAATCCGTTACCAATCTCGAAGTGCAGCGGCTCCGGTGTGGTCGCGTCAATCGTCTCCGCGACGACCGTGTAATCGCCGTTATTCGGCGAGCGCAGCGTCACGTAGCTGCCCTTCCCCGGAAGATCGCCGCACGCGCTGTCGATGTATCTCCAGCCGGGCTCCGTGAACTGGGTAGTGTGCGCGGTAATCCAGATGGTCGGCTGCACGTTGTAATGGCCGGACCACGGCGTATTCGCATACATGAGGCCGGAATGCGGCGCCGCGAGATTGTCGTAATAGGACGTGATCGGGCTCCAGATCTCCGTTTTCGTCATCCGGCCCTCAATATAGTTGCGATTGTAGATGCGCGCGAGGGTGCGGCCGCCGGCACTCCATTCGCGGCTGCTGATCTGGTCGCCCGGTCCGAATTCGGGCTGATCCTCGCTGGACCAAAGCGGCTTGGGGCTTTCCTTCGCAAACGAAGGAGTATTGACCTTACCGTCGTGCCGGGGGTAATGCACGCCGACCGCATATACCGCGGCGTCCAGCTGCGGGTCTTTCGCGAAGTTATGAATGATGTCCCACTGCTCCTTCTGGTACA
>DASRCB010000364.1:0-16502 GCA_035653295.1 Bryobacteraceae bacterium | reverse complement strand
GTGCTGGGCCGAAAAGCCGTGGTCCGGGAACCGGGATCCGGGGTCCGCTGTGTGCTGGGCCGAAAAGCCGTGGCCCGTGGTCGGTGGTCCGCGCTGGGCTGTGCCGGTGCTCCGTCGTTGGGTTCGGTTTCGGGTGTGCTGTCAGTCGGGGCCGCGGCAGGGGTCACAGGCCAGGGGTCCGCTGTGGGCTGTGCTGGTATGCCGTTGTTGGGTGGGGTTTCGGTGTGCTGTCAATTAGTTGCGGGTCGTCCAGCAGGTGTTCGTTTGTGGGACTGGGTTCCTTTGGCAATTTCTCCGGGTCGTAAGCCATGAGGGTTTTGTGTGCCCTTGCCATCTGGCGCTCGTAGCGGGATTCGTAGCGGCTGAGGAGCTCGAGGGCTTTGGTGAAGTCGGCCATGGCGCGGAAGGAGCGGTAGGTTTTCTCGTCGGGCGGGAGGTGGGTCGCCGGGCCCATGAGGCCGGCTTCGTATTTGTAGGCGGTTTTCTCCAGGGCCCAGACGCGGCGGATGCGCCAGGCACAGGCGGCTATTGATTCGACCTGGAGGCGCTGGAAGGGTGTCGACGGGCGGAATTCGTCGTCCAGTTCGTTCGAGAGTTGGAGGAAGCGCTCGGCCGGCTCGGTTGGAAGGACGATGATTTCGCTCAGCAGACCGTGTTTCACGGCGTTGCGGCACGAGCGCAGTTTGCCCTCGGGGGTGATTGGCCCGCGGGATTTGGCGCCATTTTCGCGCGAGGAGCGGATACGACGTTCGGAAGACATGGGAGACTTCCCTCCTGGCCGCATCTTAGTCCTGTGAAGCAAGGCGGCGAGGCGGAGATTTCGGGGAAGCTGTTGAAAACTAAAACGGAACCGGGCGCCAAAGTGTGGTGACCGGCGAATCGGGCGCGGCGATTTCCCAGCCCCCGTTGAACTGCCGTCTCACCTGGACCAGGGCGGCGTAACTCCATTCACCCGTGCATACGCGATCATCTGCCCCAGGTGCTCATTGGCATGCGCCAGGGCGCGCAGCAGCACTCCCTCGCAGGTCGCGTCGTGGCCCAGGAACTTCACCGCTTTCTGTTTGTCGATCTTCGGATAATTCTCCTCCACCGCATCGAACGATGCCCTGAGCCATCGCACCACGTCCGGCTTCGCGATCACAGTCTTTTCCGGATCCTTCGGCAGATCCGCGCCGGCGTGCACGCCCATGGATTTCAGAAAGAAGTAATTGGCGGATGCCGTGTGCATCAGCACCTCGCTGACGCTGCGCACTCCGGGGCCCGGACGCCACCCGTACTTGTCCGCCGGAATGGCCTCCGCCAATGCGATCAACTGCCGCCCGGCCATCCTGAACTCCGGCGCCCATCCGGCGCCGGCGTCCGTCATGGAATCCTGGGCGGCCGCCAGTATGGTAATTGCACTCATGGTCAGCAAAAGGTTCGTGATGCGCATTTGCACGCGATCTTACCATTCGGCGCCCCGTCGGCAAGTACGCCGTGCGAGGGTTTCTGACAGTACCGTACGGCGCCGAAGAAAGAGTACCGGCCACGCTATAATGCGCCGGTAACCTTCATGAAACCCGAGTTGTACCGGCGCGCGAGCGCGCTTTTCGGCGCGATCCGTGAGCTGCCGGAATGCGAGCGTGCGGCTGCTATCGATTCCGCCTGCGGCGGCGAGGACGAACTGCGCCAGCACCTGCTCCGATTGCTGGAGGCCGATGGGGCGGCCGCCGGTGAAGCGTTCCTGGATGGAGGGGCGATTGACGACGCTGCGCGGCTGCTGACCGACCATCTGCCAGCGGCGGGAACGGTTATCGGTAACTTCCGGTTGTGCGAACAGATCGGCAGCGGCGGCATGGGGGTGATCTTCAGAGCCGAGGACCTGCGGCTGAGTCGCACGGTGGCGCTGAAGCTGCTGCCGCACGGCATCCTTCCCGGCAAAGAACACATCCAGCGGTTTCATCGCGAAGCCCGAGCCGCGTCGCTGTTGAACCATCCCAATATCGTTTCCGTTTTCGAGGCGAGCTTCGACCACGGCTGGCCCTATATCGCCATGGAGTTCGTTGAGGGGCGCACGTTGCGCCAACTCATTGCCGGCCACCGTCCTCTGGAAGCAAATGCGATTGTGGATCTGATTTCGCAGGCAGCGTCGGCGCTCAGCGCAGCTCACGAGGCCGGAATCGTGCATCGGGACATCAAGCCCGAAAACATCATGGTTCGCAACGACGGGTTCGTCAAAGTGCTCGATTTCGGGCTGGCGAAACTGCGTGAAACGGCGGGGGCGCCAGCCAGCGGATCGCAGCTCCAAACCCGTCCCGGGAACGTTCCGGGCACGGTTCAGTACCTGTCGCCGGAACAGGTGCTGGGCGACCCGGCGGGCCCGAGAAGCGATCTCTTCAGTCTTGGCGTTGTAGCGTATGAGCTCGCGACCGGCGTGCGTCCCTTCGAGCACGGCACGGATGGCGCCGTGTTCAATGCCATCCTGCATCACAATGCTCCTGCGCCGTCTTCCATACGCGCATCGGTAACTCCGGAACTGGATGCGTTAATTCTGCGCCTGATCGAAAAAGACCCGGAGCTTCGATTTCAGACCGCGGCCGACCTGCGCAGCCACTGCCGGCGTCTTGTTTATCACAGCTCGAGCTCGCAATCAGCGCAGGCGAAGAGGACTGGGGTGCGCCGAAACCGGGTCCGGGCTGCCACAGCGCTGGCGCTCGTGGCGGGGGCCGCCGCGTGGTTCCTGTTCCGCTCACGGTCTCTTGCGCCGGGCGAGCACCGCCAGATCGTTCGTCTGACTGATACCGGCCGCGCTTCGCGGCCTGCCCTCTCGCCAGACGGAAAATACCTGGCGTATATCAGCAGCGAGCCGTCCGGGAACAGCATCCATTTGCGGCAGGTCGCTACCGGCGCCGACATCCAGACGGTTACAACAGCGCAGGGTACAATTCCCGGTCTGGGCTTTTCGGCGGACGGCGCCTGGCTGTACTTCGATCGCGCTGAGACGCGGCCCGAAGCGGAGGGCCTTTTCCGTGTTCCGCTGCTGGGAGGGAATGCAAAGAGAATCTCGGCCCACCCGCATATGAGCTTTGCCATGTCGCACGACGGCCGGTTTGCCGCTTACATGGACCGGACGGAAGGAACCACCTTCTCAGTGAACGTTCTCGATTTGCTGACCGGGGAATCGCGAACGCTGATCCGGCGGTCCGGTTCGGAGTACTTCGACGACGCGCTCGCATGGTCTCCGGACGATCGTTATATAGCAACCTCGGCCTGCTCCGGCAATCCCTGTGGGTTGGCCGTCGTGGATACGAGGTCGGGACATCTTCGCAGTTTCGGTCCGCAGTCGTACACCGCCGTTGACGCCGTGGCGTGGCTTCCGGATCAACGGCATCTGCTGGCTCTGATCGCGGGCGGCAACACGATGTTCCAGCTCCTGCTGGTCGACTATCCGAGTGGAAGGACACAGCGCATCACCAACGACCTGGATACTTACTCGGGTCTGAGTCTCTCGGCGGCGGCGGATGTCCTGGCCAGCAGCTTTCGCAAGTTTTCCTATCACCTCTGGGCAGCGCCCTGGAGCGGGAATGCGCTGGGAGAACCGGTTCAGATCACGACCGACCGCGAGGGGACGTTTTTCAACGGCCTGGTCTGGGCGGGCAGAGATGAACTGATCGCTTCCACGCCGGACGCGGAGGGCTGGAATCTGTCGCTGATACGCCCCGGCGAACAGGTGCGGCCGATAACGCAGGGGCCGTACTACAACGCGGAACAGGCAGTGTGTCCCGACGGCCGCACCGTAATATTCAAGTCCGACCGGCGGCAACAACTGAATCTGTGGAAGGCCGACCTTGTGACCGGCGAAACGAGTCCGGTGACCAGCGGCGCGAGCGTGGACAGCGATCCCCACTGCGCGCCGGACAGCCGGAGTGTTTTGTTTGTTTCCGACCGGGGCGGACGCGCCGCGCTGTGGCGCGCAGGACTGGACGGCTCCGCGCCGACTATGATGTTCCCGCTTCCCGGCGAGGACTGCGCGGTATCGTCGAACCTGAAATGGGTTGCCGTGTTCGATGGCGTTTGGTCAATGCGGAACGCCAATCTGGACATTATTGATGCGCACACCGGTTCGCTGGTCCGAAAGCTCGCCCCGAACATCAGCGGTCACCTGAACGGCGGAGGGATTCGATGGACGCCCGACGATTCGGGGCTGTTGATTGAGTGGGAGCAGAACGGAGCGACGAATCTCTGGCTGCAGCCGGCGCAGGGCGGCCCGCTGCGGCAAATCACGCATTTCCAGTCCGGGCGCGTGAAGGAGTTCGCGTTTTCGCCGGATGGCCGGAGACTTGCGTTTGCACAGGGGACAGACACTACCGACGTAGTTCTCATGCGAGATTACGTATCGCGCCGGGGCGTATACTTCTGACCATGGCCGACGGCCCGGATTCGGCGGCACAGTTGACTGTCCTGCTGCAAGCCTGGAGCGGCGGAGACAGCTCCGCGCTGGAACGGCTTACTCCTTTTGTCTACGACCAGCTCCACCGTCTTGCCTCTGCCAGGATGGGCGCCGAGAGGACCGGACACGTGCTGCAGCCATCCGCTCTGGTGAACGAGGCGTTCGTGCGTTTGATGCACGGCGCGCCCATGGACTGGAAGAATCGGGCACACTTCTTTGCGTTCTCGGCCCGGTTGATGCGCCAGATTCTGGTTGACTTCGCACGGGCTCAGATGTCGGACAAACGGGGGAATCGCGCGCCGCATCTCGAACTGGAGGCGGCGCAGGACATGCCTGTGGCGCCGATGCATTCCGACATTCTCGATGTCGATAATGCGCTCAAGGAACTCGCTGCGATGGAGCCGCGGCAGGCCCGAGTAGTGGAACTCAGGTATTTTGGCGGTCTGCCGATGGCGGAAGTGGCTGAGGTGCTCGGAGTCTCTGAAGACACCGTCTGGCGAGACTGGCAGATCGCGCGCGCGTGGCTCTATTATCGATTGCGTCTGCTCACGGCCCGGACACCTTAAGTACAGAGAGCCGGTTCAGCGGTTCCGTTCCGACCCGCTGGATAACCGCTCGCACCGTATTGTTCTCCATGCGTGCGTTTTGTGCGTGCGCGACCGGTTCCAGACTGCGCCGGTGCGCGGCTCCGAGTCGCCGAATCGCGTTGGCCGAACTGGCCCGCTAAACATTGCTGCATCCCGGTTCCGACTTTCGGTGCGCGGGCGGCCTGGGGACGCCGGGGTATTGGAAATACCGGCGGGCGCAGCAGCGCAGTGAGACCTCAAGCTGCGCCGAGACTCGGGTTTCGTCCCCGTGCGATGATCGACGAGTTTTTTCCGCCTTACCTTCCAGGAGCTCCCATGCCTAACGCGCGCCGCACCCTCGATGTGATCTTCCGCATGCTCCCCGGAGTCATGCGTCCTGCAACTGTCGCCATTTTGGTGGCGATGGCAGTCTGCGTAACGGCGCAGCGCGCCACAGCACAGGTCGTGCAGCCGGACCTCGGAATCATGCAGCAGCTGGCGACGCCGATTGCCCAGGGTGGGTACGGTTGGCAAGCGGGGTTGCCGAGCTGGAATCCAGCGATCAATCCCTGCCCGGTGACCGGCCCCGGCCAGTGGGGCGGAGTTACGTGTAACAGGCAGGGCCGCGTAGTGATTATCGTCGCGACGTGCGGAACAACGCAGATCAATGGGCCCATCCCGCCGATCCTTGCGCAATTGACCGCGCTGACCTCCCTGGATTTGCGCGGCTGCGGGATGACCGGAGCAATTCCCGATGTAATCACCACAATGGCCCAGCTCACAAGGCTCCGGCTGGATGACAACGTGCTCACCGGCCCGGTTCCGGGCGGCATGGCAACCATGCCGAATCTCGGTTATCTGGTGCTTGCCAATAACCTGCTCACCGGCCCGATTCCGGATTTTCCAAACACAGCAGGCGCACTCATCGATCTCGCCGGGAATTTCCTGACCGAGATTCCCGATAGCTGGGTGACGTTCAATCGGGACGTTTCCTACAACTGTTATCCGTCACTGCCTTCGACCTGCGACAGCCAGTCAGGGACAAACACCTGCACTCCAAATCGTCAGGACTGCCCGGGAACGGTGATGATTAGAAAAGTATCGGGCGATGGACAATGGACCGAAGCGGGGACGGCATTCGCCAATCCCGTGGTGGTGTCGGTGACCGACCTGACGAGCAATCCAGTGGCGGGCGTGACAGTGACCTTCTCCGGCCCGGGCATTGTGACTACTACAGCCATCACTGGGTCCAATGGCCAGGCTTCCGCCGCGATCACGGCCAACTCCACAGTGGGAGGGAATACGGTCACCGCGTCGGTGAGCAGTACGGTGATGACTACCTTCGGGCTGACGGCCGGCGACACGGCCCCATGCAGTTCCACGTTCAGCGTTACCAGCAATGCCGACAACCAACCGGGCACGCTGCGGCAGGGTCTTGCCGACGTGTGTCCCGGAGGAACCGTGGATCTGGGGGGGATCGCCGGCCAGACCATCGCGCTTGCATCCGGCCGCCTGTACATCGCCACGGACGTAACGATTCTTGGCGGTGGCGTTACCATAAGCGGCGGCGGCGCCACACGCATCTTCTTCGTCCAGAATGGCAGCGTCACGCTCGACAATCTCACTCTCACCGATGGCATGGCTCAGGGCGGCACATCGCAGTATGGCGGGTCGGCCGCGGGCATGGGCGGCGCCCTCTTCATCAACAACGGAAACGTGACGCTGAACGGAGTCTCGCTGAGCGGAAATGAAGCGCTGGGCGGCAGCCCGGATTCGAGCGGCAACGAATATGGCGGCGGTTTCGGCGCGAACGGCGGCGGCGATCTGGGAGGAACCGCGGGAACGGGCGATGGCGCGGGAGGCCTCGCACAGGGCGTGGGTGGTATCGGCGGCTTTGCCGGCGGAGGCGGCGCGGGGACCTACTTCACGCACTCCGGAGGCAGAGCGTACGGCGGCAACGGCGGCTTTGGCGGAGGATCCGGAGCCGGGACCACGCCACCGTCCGTGAATAACGAGGCGGGCACTCCTGGCTACGGCGGCGGCGTCGGACAAACGCCTTCGGGCGGAGGAGGCGCGGGCTTCGGCGGCGCCATTTTCGTGCGCGCCGGAATGCTGAGCCTCACCGGCGTCACCTTCAGTGGGAACAGCGCCGTCGGAGGCACAAACGCGCAGGGCAAAGGCGGCGCGCTGTTTATCTATGGCGGCACTCTGGTCAATGGCGCCATTTCAGGCGGCGCCGTGGTCAATATGGATGCGAGCACCACGTTCAGCGGCAGCACCGCCGCTAACGCAGGGCAGCCCGGCACAGGTTATTCGGGCGATCCATACGATAACAGCAACACCTGCCCGGGTACAGACACCGCGGACATCTGCGGCGTTGTCTCGAATGTTTCGCTCACCGGGCCATCATCGGCGAATCCGGGCGGACAGTTCGCGGTGAGTTACAGCAGCGCTTCGGGCAATCCACCAACGCTTTCCGTTGCCTCTGGTCCATGTTCCATTTCCGGCGGGAACGTGACGGTAAACGGAGCGGACGGGAGCTGTGTGATCCAGGCGAGCTGGGCGGCAACCAGCGTCTATCCGGCCGCTGTCGAATCCCTGACCGTGAATATCAATTCCACGGCGACATCGTGCGTGGCGCCGCCGGCGGGACTCACGGCCTGGTACCGAGGCGAGAACAATGCGAACGACGCGACCGGCGCCTGGAACGGAACGGCGGGCGGCAACGCCGGCTACGCGGGGGGCAAAGTGGGCCAGGCATTCTCGTTCGATGGAACGAACAGCTTCGTCTCCATTCCCGGCGGAGTCTTTGCCTGGCCGAATGCCGGGGCTTTCAGCTTCGAGACCTGGTTCAAAACCTCGAGCGACGGCGTCATTCTCGGACTGCAGCCCGCGGGGGCGCCGTACGGTGTGCCGCCCCATTACACACCCGCGATCTATGTAGGCGCCGACGGCAAACTTTACGCGCAGATGTTCTATGACGGCGGCATCCAGCAGTCGGTCAGTTCCTTCGCGGTGAACGATGGCGCGTGGCATCACGTGGCCGTGACGTATGACGGCACGAACGAAGTCACTTATCTGGACGGCGCCAACATTGGAACGCAACCGATCACGCCTTATTCCGACGGGACTCCGCCCTTCTACTACCAACTCGGGGCGGCATACACCAACAGCAGTTGGCCGCAGACGCCGACCGGATGGTTCACCTTCAACGGCCTGATCGATGAGGCGACGGTGTACTCGACGGCGCTGACCGCGAGCCAGGTGCTGAGCATCGCCGGCGCGGGATCGTATGGCAAGTGCGGTCCATACACGATCAGCATCACCGGAGGGAATAATCAGCAGGTTTCGGCCGGCAGCGCTTTCAGCGCGCTGCAGATCCTGGTGAAAGACGGTTCAGGCAGTCCCGCTGGCAATGTGCCAATCACCTTTACCGCACCGGCAAGCGGCGCCAGCGGGATGTTCAGCGATTCCACGAACACCATAACGGAGAACACGCTCGTGGATGGAACGCTGTCGGAGGCGTTCACCGCCAACAGCACCGGCGGGACATACAACGTGACCGTGACGACGAGCGGCGCGACTTTGCCGCCGGTTTTTTCACTGACCAACATTGGCCCGCCGGCCGCGATCACCGCCGTCTCGCCGACCACGGCGATCAGCGCACCGGTTACCACGCAGTTCAGCGCGCCACTGGTGGTGAAGGTGACGGACAGCAGCAACAATCCGGTGAGCGGCGCCAGCGTCACTTTCACCGTCAACCCGGTTTCGGGCGCGGGCGCGAACCTGAGCCAGCCTGTGGCAGTGACTGACGGTACTGGCGAAACCAGCGTGACGGCCACTGCCAACGGCACGCCCGGTTCATACACGGTGACGGCCAGCGTTGCCGGCGTGGCAACACCGGCCACGTTCAACCTGACCAACACGCTCTCGGAACAGCCGCCGGCGATCGGCGCCTATACCGCTCCGGCAGCGGGCTTCGGATCCTCGGGACAGTTCCAATTCCAGTTCTCCGATCCTAATGGGAGCAGCGACATCGCGCGCACGTGGATGGTCTTCAACGCCAGTTTTTCTCCGGTGAACGCGTGCCAGCTGAGCTATATCGCTTCGGCGGGCCGGTTCTATCTGCTGTCGGATGACGGCAGCCACTGGGTGGGCTCTGTGCCAGCGGGCGGCAGCGGGACGCTGCAGAACTCGCAATGCACGCTGAACGGGGCGACTTCGACGGCGTCGGCCTCAGGGAACACGCTGACGATCACAGTGGATCTGACATTCACTGCCGCATTCGGGGGGAGCAAGCAGGCGTGGGCCTACGTGATCGATAGCGAAGCCCAGCACGCCGGCTGGACGGACGCGGGCGCGTGGACGGTGGGCGCCTCGGGCGAAGTGGCGCCGCAGATTGGAACCCTGACCGCGCCAGCAGGCGGCTTCGGAAACTCGGGACAGTTTCAGTTCCAGTTTTCTGACGGTAACGGTGCGGGGGACATCGCGCGCACGTGGATGTTGTTCAACACCAACTCCTCGCCGGCGAACGGTTGCGAAGTGAGCTACCAGGCTTCGGTGGGCAGATTCTATCTGCTCTCGGATAACGCCAGCGGCTGGGTGGGATCCGTAGCGGCGGGCGGGAGTGGGACACTGCAGAACAGCCAGTGCACGCTGAAGGCGGCCACCTCCACAGCCTCTTCGTCGGGCAACACCCTGACGGTCACGCTGGACCTGACGTTCACCGCGGCATTTGCCGGCAGCCGCCAGGTCTGGGCGTATGTTCTGGATGCCGCGGGGCAGCATGCGGGATGGGCTCAGGTGGGCTCGTGGCTGGTGGGCAGCGGGGCGGAAGTGGCCCCCACTGTGGGAACACTCACTGCTCCGGCCGGTGGCGCGGGGAGCTCAGGACAGTTCCAGTTCCAGTTCTCCGACGGCAACGGCGCTGCGGACATCGCGCGCACGTGGATGCTGTTCAACAGCACGTTCTCACCGGTGAACGGCTGCCAGGTAAGCTACATCGCTGCGGCGGGCAGGTTCTATTTGCTCAATGACGCGGGTAACGCGAATGTGGGGTCGTCGCCTCCGGGCGGCAGCGCGCTGCAAAACAGCCAGTGCACGCTTAACGCGGCGACCTCGACGGTGTCGGCGTCGGGCAATACCATCACAATCACCCTGGATTTGACCTTTGCGGCCGGTTTCGACGGGGCGAAAAGCATCTGGGGGTATGTGCTGGACATCCCCGGTCAACACAGTGCGTGGGTTAATGTCGGCAGCTGGATAGTGCAGTAACGCTGGCCTGCGGGCGACCAAGCGGTGGGTATAGATATCTGCTGCGAAACATCCGGGGCAACGGTGCGAAAAGCGCGACCGTTATTCACTGCGAATCGCCGGAAAGGACGGGACCATAACAACGGATTTCACATGAAATCTCCGCGTATTATATTGGGATCGCGCTCATTCTGCCGCTGACCGCGCCGGGCGATGATCCAGGGGTTTTCGACCTCGCGGAATCCGCATTTCATGCGGATCGGTGCGATGAGGTGACAGCCCGTGCAAGCCAAAGGCTTGCACCACAATCAGCACAAACTCAAGGTGCAGGCCAAAGGCCTGCGTTACGCCGTCGGCTGAAGCGCGACGGACGTGCTCATGGTGAGCCTGTTGGCGGTTGACGGACGCGCCGAGCGGCAGAGAACCGGTGCGCTCAGCAGGTGCCGGACCCATTGCTCCACCCAGCCCTCGAAGCGCTGGTTGGGCCGGTCGGAATCGAAGCGCAGGATTTCCATGTCGCACTCGTAGGACGGATCGAAATAGTGCGGGAGTTCCTGCCCATCGACGACGAGGGATCGGCCGCCGATTTTTCGCAGAATTGATGCAGAGCAGTGCCGGCGCGTGGCCGTGGTCACACCGATGCAGCCGCCCATAACGCGCGCGAGCGCCCAGGTGGCGAGCGCGATGCGCAGCGCTTCGGTACTGCAGCGCAGTTCCGGGGTGAGCGCCCAGCCGCCGACTTCAACATAGGAGAGACCGCGGGCCTGGGCTTCGGCAATGTCGGTCTCGATGGCCTCGCGCAGCCGGACGCCCCAGCGGTCGTCAATGGCCATGGCGGAATGGGAAACACCGAGGCTGGCGAAGGAAACGGGTTCGCGCAGCGTGCGATATCGTGCACAGCCCTGCACCACACCATCGGGCCCGACGGCGAGGAGATGCCAGCTCTCGTTATCGGCAGCCTGCTGATGCCGGCCGTCGGCCGTGAGCTGGTGCTCGCCAATGGCGCCGTCATCCAGATAAATCTGACCACGGAGGCGCTGCATCTGGGCAAGCAAATTCTCGTGGTCAGCCGGACTCACCAGCGCGTCGGCAAAACCGTGCGGCACTACCGACAGTGAGGGAGCCAGCAGAACAACACGCCGCTGGCAGGATAAACCTGATGCAAAACTACTGGGCACGAGTTTCATTTAGCTCGTTCTTTCTGTACTGCTAAGATGCTTTAAAAAAAAGGTACCAGCCGCGGAGATTCGTCTCAACAAAAGTGAAAACGTCTCCATGAACCCACGCCGGTCCGCCCGCCGCACCTCTGGCTGGCGCCCCGTTGCGATCGGCCGCAGGATGATAAGGGGCCAAGGCATGGCAATGGCGCGCGCCCGGTGTTGCTCCGCAGAGAGCTTCATCCGATGTCCGCATATGGTCATTGCCCAGCCATCCTTACCTGTATAGAGAATCGGTACCTCAGGTTCGCGGGATTAATCCCAGCACCGTTGTCTACCTGAGTCCGGGCCTGAACCCCAAGTCCATGTGATCAGGGATGTTGTTGCCGAAACCGTGCGGTTTCGCTACCCTCCCCTGACTACAACGGGGAACAGGACTAAGATTCTTTTTCTGGAAGTCCCATCTTACCGTGCATTACCTCGTCCAGGTAGTGCATCTTAGGCCGGAAGAACTCTCGTACTCGATTGAAACGGTGAGGAATATTGGAGGGAAAAGGCTTCGGAAAAACCTTGTGACCGGATACAGAAAAAGCCCGGCGGGGTAGCGCCGGGCTTCGGTTATAGCAGTTTGATGTGTTGAACGGCGGTTACGCGCGGCGGCGACGCCGAACGAGACCAGCGGCCATCAACAGCCCGCTCAGACCGAGGAAAGCCGTGCTCGGTTCCGGAACGGTGTTGGCGACAATCGCCGTAAAGTTGCCAGTGTGGCCGGTAGTAATCGCAGCCGTGGACGCGCCGGGGCCGGTGAACATGGCCTGAATCTGGCCGGGCGACAAGTTGGACACGGTCTCCGAGAAGCTGCCGATCCAGTTCGAATCGGGTGAAGTGCCGTCGGTAACGGTTCCGAAAACGGTCAGGGTCACTTCCGTACCCAGACCGCCGGTGCCGGTGCCACTGGTTGCCTGCAGCAGGAACGGCGAGGTGCCGTCAACGACGCAGGTCTGACCACTTGCGAGACTGCTGCACGCGGTGCCGTTGGTTGGACTGGGTGGTGTGAACCCATCCAATACGAAATCCACCGGCGTGCCGTTAATGGTCATGAACGCATCCAGCGGAAGTATTGTCGGGGGCGAAGCAGGCGGCCGAACCAGGTCCTTCAGCATGCCCTCATCGCCGATGGCAACGGGGGTGCCGCCATCGTATGTGAGGTTCGTGCCGGTGTTCACGCTGAAATCGGTGCCGTCCTTGCCGACGTTCCAGGTGATGGTGTCAGGGGTAACCGTAACGCCACCACCGATCGACGCCGACGTTGCCAGTGTGCCGACAACCGTCGCCGATGCCATTGGCGCTAAGGCCATTGCCGCCGCACCCGCGCCGACGATGGCCATTCTTCTGAGATTATGAAACTTCATCTTGGTCGATACTCCTCCTCTGTGCCTCAAGAGACTAAGCCTACCAAAGCCGTAGACTCATACCCGGAGAAGATGATACACGAAATCTGGAGGGTTTCCTAGGGCCTGGGACGCATTACCACTGGAACAGGTAGTACCAGGACCGTTTGATTAGTATTCCAGATTACTTTTTGGACGGGACTTTGTGAGGTTGGCTACGTCGATCTAAACCTTCGGTTTAGCGCAGGTTGAACTTCTTCATCTTGTATCGGAGCGTGTCACGGGTGATGCGCAGCAGGCGCGCGGCCTGGGTCTGATTCCCCCCGGCCTTCTCCAGGGCATGGATCAGAAGGCGCTTTTCCTGGTCGATGAGCGACATGCCATCGTTGGGGGCAGGGCCGGGTTCCGTGAGGGACACGTTAGCGGCCGCCTCAGAGGTGCGGATGGCGATCGGAAGGCTCGCAGGAGTAATCACGGACGACTCCTCGAGAATCATGGCCCGCTCGACAGCGTTCCGCAGCTCGCGGACGTTGCCCGGCCAGTCGTGCGCCAGCAGAAGATCTTCGGCGGCCACTGAGAGGCCCTCGATGTTGCGTTTGAACTTGCGGTTGTAGTGATCGATGAAGAAGCGGGTGAGGGGCAGAATGTCCTGGGGACGCTCGCGGAGCGCGGGCACCACCAGCTGGATGACGTTCAGGCGATAGTACAGATCCTGCCGGAAGGCGCCCTCTTTGACCGCCTCGCGCAGGTTCTTGTTGGTTGCGGCGATGATGCGCAGATCCACTTTCAGATCGCGCAGGCCGCCCAGACGCCGGAAGGTCTGTTCCTCAAGCACGCGCAGCAGCTTGGCCTGGAGCGACAGCGGAATCTCGCCGATCTCGTCCAGAAACAGCGTGCCCTTGTCGGCCAGCTCGAACAGGCCGCGCTTCTGAGCGCGCGCGTCAGTGAAAGCGCCCTTCTCGTAGCCGAACAACTCGCTCTCGAGCAGCGTTTCCGGGATGGCGGCGCAGTTGATGGCCAGAAACGGCTCCGACTGCCGGAGGCTCTGGTAGTGCAGCGTGGCCGCGATCAGATCCTTGCCGCTTCCGTTCTCGCCTTCGATGAGAATCGACGTCGCCTCGCTGATGGCCACGCGGCGGACGAAGGCGAGCACCTCGCGCATGGCCTGAGATTCGGCGATAACCTCGCGATGTGACGGCTCGGCCTCATCGGTGATGTCCTTGACTGTGGCGGCAACGCCCTCCACTTCGCCACGATCGTTGTTGAGCTGCACGGTGCGGATGACGACCATGCGCTCGCGGCCGTTGTCGACGTGCAGCCGCACCGTACCGCTGGGGACGCAGTTGAAGCTCCCCAGACCCTGGTTCATCCCGCACTCGGCTTCGCAGCGTCCGGTGCAGTGGAACAACTCGCGGCAGTGACGTCCGAGAATCTCTTCGGCGGTCATGCCGAACAGTCTCTGCGCGGCCTGGTTTATGCCGGTGATGCGCAGATCCTTGTCGTACAGGAACAGCGCATCGGAGATCTGATCGAAGACAGCTTCAAGTACATCGGCGCGCTGAAACCGGGGATCCAGAACTGCCACGAAAACTCCGAAATGTTTGGAATCTGCTTCATTATAGCTCAGTTACGCACTGTTCCTGGGCGATTTGCCCCACGAAAATACGGCGCCGGGCCGGGGCGTGCGGGGCCACGGCGGGGCCGATACCGGCGTCCGCGAATGGATTCAGCGGTTTGAGCAGCGGCGGCCGGGTGTGGTTCACCGATTGCACCCGGGCTTATCGAACACCATGCAGCGGACGCCTGAAGGCCGCGGTTCGAGTTCGGGGCTGCCGGCCGGGATGCAGCCCGAGAACGGCGGTGCGCCGCGCGCGTCCGGCGCGGGCCCGCCGCAAAAGGGCGAACAACCCCGCCTTGTTGGGCTGCATCGCGCCAGTTCGGGAGCATCGCATATGACTACCGTGCAAGTCGCTATCACGGACACGGAGTACGCGCAAACCATCTCGGCTCTGCTGCGGCGCGAAGGCCGGTACCAGCTGATGATGGTTGCCGAACCCGACCTGGCGCTGGAAGGCGTCGTCGTCCTCGACTGTGAACATCTGGAACGGCTGGGCAGCGCGGTGGGGGCGCCGGAGCGGTTCGTGCTGATCACGCGCAAAGATCCGGACCGGCTGGCGGAGTTGTGGAACGCCGGAATCCGTCACGTGGTGTTTCAGGAAGACCCGCCCAACACGCTCCAGCTTGCGGTGAGCGCGGCGGAACTGCGGCAGCCGCGCGGCGCGTCGCAGCGGGAGGGGGGCGACCGGCGGGGGGCGGAACCGAGCCGGCCTGGAATGCATCGCCATTTCCGCCGCGCGGTCACGCTGAATATTCTCGAGCAGTGCGGGGCCGATTGCCGGCACGCCTGCACATATCTCTTTTTCCCACGAAACCACTGTTAGGGAGGTTTTATGCTCACGCTCGTTGTGATTTTTGCTCTGCTGCTTATTTCCGTGCTGGTCCTCGCGGCCATGCGCAAGATCGCCGGCCGCGAAGAAGAACAGCTGCTGACACACGTTGGCGATCCGGCGTTGGTGCAGCAGAAAGCGGGCATCGTCGAGCGCATCGACGCGATCGAGAAATGGGGCAAGACGCTGACGATTGTGACCGCCGTTTACGGGCTGATTCTGCTGTGCTGGTACCTGTATCAGGGGTGGCAGCAGAGCGGGCAGATAATTCGCTAGCGCAGGCGCAGGGCGGGCGTGACGCCTCCCGGCGCCCGCAATCCGCGCCCGCGGCAGGGAGGGCGCCATGTTTCCGCCGAAAAGCATACTTTTTCCTGTCGATTTTTCCCAGCGCTGCAGCGGCGGCGCGCGAATGGTCGAGGTTTTCGCCGGCCACTTCGAAGCGGAGATCACGCTGCTGCACGTGGTGGAGCCGCCGACCTACAGCGACGTCGCCATCGACAACACGCCGCTGGCGCAGCGCGAGCTGGAGTCGTGGCTCGGCTCGGAACTGAAGCATTTCTCCGTGCGCCGCGTGCTCACGCACGGCGATGCCGCCACGCGGATTACTGAATACGCCAACAGCGGCCGCTTCGATCTGGTGATGATGCCCACGCACGGCTATGGCGGCTTCCGCCGGCTGGTGCTCGGTTCGGTGACGGCGCGGGTGCTGGATCATGTGAACGCGCCGGTGTGCACCGGGGTTCACATGGAGTGCGTGCCGGCGCTGGAGAAGATCGAGATCCGCAACATCGTCTGCGCCGTCGACCTCGGCAAGCAGAGCTGCCCGGCCATGGCCCTCGCCAGAGGTTTGGCGGAGGCGTTCGGCGCACGTCTGACGGTGGTGCACGCGCTCGCCGAGGTGCAGGAGACCACCAGCCTCGGCTGCGATCAGGACTGGAGAATCGCGGTAGAACGCGATGCAGTGGAGCGTATTGCCAACCTGCAGCAGAGCCTGGGCATGGAGGCGGACCAGGTGGTGGCCAGCGGCGAGGCTCCGCGCGTGGTTCACGATACAGCGACACGTGTGGCGGCGAACCTGCTGGTCATCGGCAGAAGCCAGCGTCAGGGCGTGCTGGGCCGTCTGCGCGCGAACGCATACTCCATCATTCGGCAGTCGCCCTGCCCGGTGATCAGCGTATAATTCAGGGGTCAGGGATCAGGGATCAGGGGTCAGGGATCAGGGATCAGGGGTCAGGGACAATTGGCGACGGCTGGCCGCA
>DASRCB010000363.1:0-6963 GCA_035653295.1 Bryobacteraceae bacterium | reverse complement strand
CTGAACAGCGCCTCCGCCGCGATGCTCTGCGCATCTTCAAGGCAGCCCTTGCCGCCGCCGATCCCGCGGCCGCCATTCGCAAGCCGTACACGCTGCCGCTGCGGCAGGCACTCTGCCCGCCTCGACCCCAAACGGCTGTCTCGGAAGAAGCAGGCGCCGGAACTGCTCGTCTACCGCGTCTCGCCTTTGGCCCCGCCGTGCATTATGGGGCGCAGGCCCTCGGCCTGCGGCGGGCTCTCAGCCCGCCTGGTCTGGTTGTGCAATTCGCTGAAGGTGGTGCACGCTTTGACTGAACTGCGCCTCCGCCGCGATGCTCTGCGCATCTTCAAGGCAGCCCTTGCCGCCGCCGATCCCGCGGCCGCCATTCGCAAGCCGTACACGCTGCCGCTGGGGCAGGCACTCTGCCCGCCTCGACCCCAAACGGCTGTCTGGGAAGAAGCAGGCGCCGGAACTGCTCGTCTACCGCGTCTCGCCCTTGGCCCCGCCGTGCATTATGTGGGGCAGGCCCTCGGCCTGCGGCGGGCTCTCAGCCCGCCTGGTGTGGTTGTGCAATTCGCTGAAGGCGGTGCACGCTTTGACTGAACAGCGCCTCCGCCGCGATGCTCTGCGCATCTTCAAAGCAGCCCTTGCCGCCGCCGATCCCGCAGCCGCGATTCGCAAAACCGTCCGCCTGAACGGCAACAGGCTGACCGTCGCCGGCAAGCCTTACACGCTGCCGCGCCGCATGCAGGTGATCGGCGCGGGGAAGGCGAGTGCGGCCATGTCGCAGGCCCTCGAGCGCGTATTGGGCAATCACATTGCCGGCGGACTGGTGAACGTCAAGTACGGCCACACGGCGAAGCTGCGGCGGATCCAACTGAACGAATGCGGCCATCCGACCCCGGACGAAAACGGCGTGCGCGGGGCCGAGCGCATCGCCGCCATCGCGCGTGAGGCCGGCCAAGACGATCTGATCTTCTGCGTGATCTCCGGCGGAGGCTCCGCGCTGCTGCCGCTGCCGGCCAACGGCCTCACCCTGCGCGACAAACAGGAGCTGACCAACCGGCTTATCGCCTGCGGCGCCTCGATTCACGAGATCAACGCCGTCCGCAAGCACATTTCCGCCATCAAAGGCGGCCAGCTGGCCCGCCTGTGCGCGCCCGCGACAGTGATCTCGCTGATCCTGTCCGACGTTGTCGGCGACAACCTGGACGTCATCGCATCCGGGCCCACCGCCCCGGACAGTTCCACCATCGCCGATGCCCAGGCCGTGCTCCACCGCTACGGCATTCCGTGTCCGGCCGTCATGCACGAAACGCCGAAGCCGGGCGATCCGCTGTTCTCGCGCGTTCAGAATGTCGTTGTCGCGAGCAACCGCCAGGCAATCTCCGCCGCCGCCGCGCAGGCGCGCAGGCTCGGATATCGAACCCTGATCCTCTCCACAACCATCGAGGGTGAGACGAAAGACGTCGCCCGCATGCACGCCGCCATCGCGAAGGAAGTCGTCGCCAGCGGACATCCCCTGAAGCCGCCCGCGTGCGTGATCAGCGGGGGCGAGACCACGGTGACCCTGCGGGGCGACGGCAAGGGAGGACGCAATCAGGAATTCGCCCTCGCCGCGGCGCGCGACATTGCCGGCTTGCCGCGTACGGTCGTCCTGAGCGCCGGCACCGACGGGACCGATGGGCCCACCGACGCCGCCGGCGCCATCGCCGATGGGCTCACCATCGAACGCTCCGACATCGATGCCGCCGATTCTCTGGCTCGCAACGATTCCTACCCGTTCTTCAATGCTCTCGGCGATCTCATCCGCACCGGCCCGACCGGCACGAACGTGATGGACATCCACGTCGTGCTGGTCGGAGCGTAGAACACCTCCCCGCGATTACTGCCCGCCCGTCTGGCAGTTGTTGCACATCCCGATTCCACTGGTTCTCAGGAATCCGCACTGGATTACAAGCTTGGTCAGCTCAGCGGGGCTCAGCGTCGAAGGAGTGAAAGAAAACTCCGTAAGCGCAATGCCCGGCGGCGCGGGGATCCGGTGAGTGGATGTTTGCCACGCCCGCATGCCGGGAACCAGGCTGCCAAAGACTCCTGGACCGGCGGGCGTTGCCGTCGGCGAAGTGGGATCGCAGTGCCCGCCTGAGCCGGTCGCCGTAAGCCCCAGAGGCGTCGTCGCGAGCAGCTTGATCGCCATGGACGTGGGCTTCTGCCGGCCGATGCTGGGCGTCCGAATGTCGTTATTCACCGACAGCGAGTTCACTGCATTGGGCGCCACCAGGCACGAGCAGCACGCGATCATCACGGCAGTCGGATCGAACGCATACACGTTCACGCACATGTTACCGGTCGTTGTGAGACCCGTGGGAAGCGTCAACGTGCCGGTGTTCGTCAGGTTGATTGTCGCGTCTGCGAGATCGAGGTTGGCGACATAGGACAGCTGAAATGAATCGACGGGAGCCGCAACGGGAGTTGGAATCGCGCCTGGCTGGGCAAATGCCGCACTCGAGAATACCAGCATGGCGAAGAGAGCAGTAGCAAAGGCACGCTGCATTAATTGGAGTCCTCCGCCGCGATGCTACTGCGAAGCGCCTGTCCGGGCAATTCTCCAAACGAACTAGACTACTGGCACCGCGCGCCGACGCAATCGGGCTTCCCGCAGCACTCGCTGTGCTTCTTCGTGTGCCCCGGCTGATACACGCACCGCGGGTCTTCGGCCAGATAATCTCCCGTAAGCGCGAACGCGCGCGCCCGCGACCCGCCGCAGATGTTGCGATATTCGCACATGCCGCACTTGCCTTCGCGCAGGTCGGTGTCGCGCAACTCGCGGAACAGCGGCGATTCCCGGTACACATCCACCAGCGATTCGCGCCGCACGTTCCCCGCCGACACCGGCAGGAAACCGCTGGGATAGATCTCGCCGGTGTGCGACACGAAGACAAATCCTTTCGCGTCGCTCACGCCCGCTGTCCGCCACATCACCTTCTTACTGCTGGTCTCCTCGCGTGGGTGCTCCTTCATGCGCTGCGCCACATAGCGGCGATAGTGCATGCCCTCGGTCGTCTTCACGTCGAAGGACGAATGCAGCGAAACGTTATACAGCGTTTCGAAAACCTGCTCGTACTCCTCCGGCGTGAGGTCGTCATCCTGCAGCGCGCGGCCGGTCACTACCAGGAAGAACACACTCCACATCTTCGTGCCGATGTTCTCCGCCAGCTCGGCCACGGCCCGCAGCTTATGCATATTGCGGCGCGTCACCGTGGTTTGAAGCTGCGTCTCGAGCCCGATCTCCTGGGCCACGCGCAGCGCCTGCATGGCGCGGTCGAACGTGCCCGGAATTCCGCGGAAGCTGTCGTGCGTCTCCGCGTCCGGCCCATCCAGGCTGATGGCCATCCGCGCCAGCCCGCAGTCCTTGAACCGGCGAACGACATCGTCGGTCAGCAGCGGCGTCGCGCTGGGGCTGACATTCGTGCGCAGCCCCAGCGACACGCTGTACTCCATCAGCGGGAACAGGTCGGCGCGCTTCATCGGATCTCCGCCGGTGAAGACCATCAGCGGACTGCCGAAGGCGTGGACCTGATCCAGCAGCCGCTTCGCTTCTTCGGTGGAAAGCTCGTCGGTGTTGCGCTCCGGCCGGGCGCAGGCGCGGCAGTGCACGCAGGCGAGGTCGCATGCCTGGGTGGTTTCCCAGATCACCAGCATGGGGGCGAGGTCGAAATTCATGCTCATCGCGGTTCTCGGCGCCCTAGGTGCAATCGCTCCACCAATCGCCAAATGGCGCAGTTTCAAGGCAATTCGTTTGCAACTGGCGGGGCCGGTCCTGCGAACTGCGTGAAATCACGCACCAGCCCCGCTTCAGCCCTCAACCTGAACGGAATCAACAACTCCCGGAAGCTACAATGAGAATGTAATGATCAGCCTGAACAGTTTTGGCGCGGAGTCGATACTCCGCGCGGCCGGCGTCGACTTCCGCATTTATCGCCTCGAGTCGCTGCACAAGGCCGGCGTCGGCGACGTCTCGCGTATCCCCTGGTCCATCCGCATTCTCCTGGAAAACCTGCTGCGATTCGAGGACAACCGCACCGTCAAGCGCGCCGACATCGAATATGTCGGCCGCTGGAAAGTCGGCAGCTCCGCGCGCGAGATCAGCTTTCGCCCGGCCCGCGTCCTGCTTCAGGATTTCACTGGCGTTCCCTGCGTCGTCGACCTCGCCGCCATGCGCGACGCCCTCGCCTCCATGGGCGCCAACGCCCGCCGCGCCAACCCGCTCATCCCCGTCGATCTGGTCATCGATCACTCCGTTCAGGTGGACCAGTTCGGCTCGAACGAAGCGTTCGGCATCAACGCGCTCCTCGAATTCCAGCGCAACCGTGAGCGCTACGCGTTCCTCAAGTGGGGCCAGAACGCGTTCAGCAATTTCCGCGTGGTGCCGCCCGACACGGGCATCGTGCACCAGGTGAACCTCGAGTACCTGGCGCCCGTCGTCTTCACCGACCGCAAACACGACCCGCCTCTGGCCTACCCCGATACGCTGATGGGCACCGACTCGCACACCACGATGATCAACGGGCTCGGCGTCGTTGGCTGGGGCGTGGGCGGCATCGAAGCCGAAGCCTGCATGCTGGGCCAGCCCATCTCCATGCTGCTGCCGGACGTAGTCGGCTTCCGCCTCAAGGGCGAGCTCCCCGAGGGCGCCACCGCCACCGATCTCGTCCTGACCGTGACGCAGATGCTGCGCAAGAAGGGCGTGGTCGGCAAGTTCGTCGAATTCTACGGGCCCGGAGTGGCCGCGCTCAGCCTGGCAGACCGCGCCACCATCGGCAACATGGCCCCCGAATACGGGGCCACCATCGGCTTCTTCCCCATCGACGACAAAACCCTCGATTACCTGCGCATGACCAACCGCCCCCCCGAGCTCATCGCGCTGGTCGAAGCCTACGCCAAAGAGCAGGGCCTGTTCCTTACCCCGAAATCGCCCGAGCCCGAATACTCCGACCGTCTGGAACTCGATCTCGATGACGTGGTCCCCTCCCTTGCCGGCCCGAAGCGCCCGCAGGACCGCATCAATCTCCCCGACGTTAAGAAGAACTTCCTCGACCTGCTGGGCGAAGCGAAGCAGTCGGTGGAAGTGGCCATCGATGGCGAAACCGTCCGCCTGCACGACGGCTCCGTTGTAATCGCCGCCATCACCAGTTGCACGAATACCTCGAACCCGTCCGTGATGGTTGCCGCCGGGCTTCTCGCGAAGAAGGCCGTCGAGCGTGGCCTCCGCGCGAAACCCTGGGTGAAGACCAGCCTCGCGCCCGGATCCAAGGTAGTCTTCGATTACCTCAACGACGCCGGCCTGATGGCCCCGCTGGAAGCGCTCAACTTTCATTTGGTCGGCTACGGCTGCACCACCTGTATCGGGAACAGCGGGCCGCTGCCCGAGCCGGTTGCGCACGGGGTGAAAGACGCCAACCTGATCGTCGCGGCGGTGCTCAGCGGCAACCGCAATTTCGAGGGCCGCATCAATTCCCAGGTCCGCGCCAATTATCTGGCGTCGCCACCGCTGGTGGTCGCCTATGCCCTGGCCGGGCGCGTCGATATCGATCTCCAGAACGAGCCCATCGGCTTCGACAAAGCCGACAAGAAGGTCTACCTGAAAGACATCTGGCCCACGCCGGAAGAGGTTCAGGCCGTCGTCTCCCGCTCAGTCCGAAAGGAGTTCTTCGCCCGCGAGTACTCGCAGGTCTTCGAAGGCGAGGCGAACTGGACCGGCATCGCCGTGCCCACCGGCGACGAGTTCGCGTGGGAGCCCGGCTCGACGTACATCAAAAAGGCTCCTTACTTCGACAACATGGCGGACCCCGCCACCGCCATTCAGGACTTCACCGGCCTGCGTGTCCTCGCGGTGCTGGGCGACTCCGTCACCACCGATCACATTTCTCCCGCCGGCTCCATTCCCGTCGACAGCCCCGCCGGCCGCTACCTCGTCGAGCAGGGAGTCAAGCCCGCCGACTTCAATTCCTACGGCTCGCGGCGCGGCAATCACGAGGTGATGGTGCGCGGCACTTTCGCCAATATCCGCCTGCGGAATCTACTCGCGCTCGGAACCGAGGGCGGCTGGACCCGGCATCTGCCCAGCGGCGAGAAGATGTTCATTTACGATGCAGCCATGCGCTATGCAGCCGAGGGTGTGCCGCTGATCGTCATCGCCGGCAAGGAATACGGCTCCGGCTCCTCGCGCGACTGGGCCGCCAAAGGGACGCTGCTGCTTGGCGTCAAGGCCGTGCTGGCGGAGAGCTTTGAGCGAATCCACCGCTCCAATCTCGTCGGCATGGGCGTGCTCCCGCTCCAGTTCCTGCCCGGCCAGGATCGCAATTCGCTGGGCCTGACTGGCGAGGAAACCTGGTCCATTGAGAACATCGCCGCGGCGATTCACGGCGCGAGCAAACGCGCCTGTGTGCGCGCGGTCGCAGCCGATGGGAAGCGTACGGAATTCGAGGTAACGGTGCGCCTCGACACTCCCATGGAGGTCGAATACTACCGCAACGGCGGCATTCTGCCGTACGTTCTGCGCCAGCTCGCCTCCTCGGCCGAGGCCGGGGCATAAGCGGCGTGGCGGAATTCCCCGGGCCTGAAGGCCTGGTGCCGCACGCCATATCTATGTCCTCACCCGCGCGCGTTCGCCCGCTCTCAGTGACCGTGGTCGCGATGCTCTACATGGCCGTGGGCGTCATCGGCTTCATCTATCATTTCCGCGAACTGCTCGCCCTGCACGCCGACGCCCCGCTCATCGAAATCACCGAAGTCCTGGCGGCCATCGCCGGCTTCTTCATCCTCCGCGGCGCGAACTGGGCGCGCTGGCTCGCCATCGCATGGATGGCCCTGCACGTGGTCATCAGCTACCCCGAGTTACCGGCATTCCCCATCCACTGCGCCTTCCTGCTGGTAATCGCGTGGATTCTTCTGCGCCCCGCCGCCGGCCGCTGGTTCCGCCCC
>DASRCB010000362.1:0-15351 GCA_035653295.1 Bryobacteraceae bacterium | reverse complement strand
CCGCGCAGCCCAGCGCTGGCCGCACCCAGGTCGTCGGGCAGATCGGCGATTTCTTCGCCGCTTGCATGGACGAAGACGCCGTGGAGAAGGCCGGGGACGCGCCTGTGAAGCCTGCACTCGACGAGATCGCGGCCATGCGGTCCGTTGCCGATCTCCCCGCCGTGCTGGCCCACGAGCAACTGACCCTGCCCGGGCAATTCCTGTTCGAATTCTCCTCCTCGCCCGACTTCGCCAACTCCACCATGGTCATTGCTTTCGCCAACGCCGGCGGCCTCGGCCTGCCCGATCGCGACTACTACGTCAAAACCGACCCGAAATCTGTCGAGACCCGGCAGAAATACCTGGCCCACGTGGCCCGCATGTTCACCCTCGCGGGCGATGCCGCCGATGTCGCCGATCGCAACGCGCGCACGGTGATGGACATCGAAACCGGCCTCGCCAAAGCCTCTCTGACCCGCGTCGAGCTCCGCGACCCGTGGAAGCTGTTCCATCGTGAATCGGTTGCGCAGTTGCAGGCCGCCACTCCGGCCTTCGACTGGGGCGTCTACTTCCGCGCGGCGCGCGTCGGCGAGCCCGCGACAGTCAACATCACCGAGCCGGCCTTCTATGCCGAAGTCGAGCGCCAGCTGAAAACGCGCGATATCGCCGACTGGAAAACGTACCTGCGCTGGCACGTGATCCACGCCGAAGCGCCGTACCTGTCGCGCGCCTTCGTCAACGAGAATTTCAGTTTTTATTCGAAGTATCTGCGCGGCGTCGATCAGCTGGCGCCCCGCTGGAAGCGTTGCGTGCGCCTGGTCGATCGCGATCTCGGCGAAGCGCTGGGCAGGGTCTACGTGGACCGCACTTTCAGCCCCGAAGCCAAAGAGCGCGCCAGGATTATGACCACGCAGATCGAAACCGCTATGGGAGAGGAGATCCGCAACCTCCCCTGGATGGGCCCCGACACAAAGCGTCACGCGCTGGACAAGCTGCATGCCGTGGTGAACAAAATCGGGTATCCGGACAAATGGCGCGACTACAGCTCCGTCATCGTGAAGCGTAATGACTTCCTCGGCAACGTCATGCGCGCAACCGAGTTCGAGAACCGCCGCGAGTTGAATAAAATCGGCCATCCGGTGGACCGCGCCGAATGGGAGATGACCCCGCCCACCGTCAACGCCTATTACGATCCGCAAAAGAACGATATTAACTTCCCCGCTGGCGTCCTCCAGCCGCCGTTGTTCGATCTGCGCCTCGACGATGCGCCGAACTACGGCGACACCGGCGCCACCATCGGCCACGAGTTGACCCACGGCTTTGACGATGAAGGCCGCCAGTTCGACGCCCACGGCAATCTGAAGGACTGGTGGACGAAGAAGGACGCCGCCGAATTCGAGAAGCGCATCAACTGCGTCCGCCGCCAGTACGCCAATTACATCGTGGTGGACGATATCCACCTGAACAGCAAACTTACCTCGGGAGAGGACGTCGCCGACCTCGGCGGCACGCTGCTGGCCTGGCTCGCATGGAAGGCGCAGACCAAAGGGCAGGATCTGAAGCCCATCGGCGGCTTCACTCCTCCCCAGCGCTTCTTCATCGGTATGGCCCAGTGGGCATGCGGCGATGAGCGCCCCGAAAACAAGCGCGTCAACGCCATCACCAATCCCCACTCCCCGCCCGAGGACCGCATCAACGGCGTGGTCGCGAATCTTCCCGAATTCGCCGCAGCCTTCTCCTGTCACGCCGGCCAGCCCATGGTTCGCGCCGAAGCCTGTCGCGTCTGGTGACAGCCAAATGCACTTTTTCTTTAACCTGTTTTCAGGCGTTTAGCCGGAATTCTACGCCCGGCGCTGGAATCGCACGCTAATGTGGGGCCAGGAAGAGGGAATTTCGCTTCCGGATAAACCCAGATGCGCACCGCAGCACAAATCGCCGCCAGCCGCCGCAATTCGCTCCGCTCCACCGGACCGCGCACCGCAGCCGGGAAAGCTATCTGCCGCCGTAACGCCCTGAAGCACGGCCTGCGCGCCGCGATCCCGGTCGCGCCGGCGCCCGACGCCATCGCCGGCCTCACCTTCGATTTCCAGCCCACCACCGAGGCCCAAAGGACCGCGATTCGCACCATCAGCATAGCCGTCGCCCGCTGGCGCATTGTCGAAGAGCTCACGCTCCGCTTTCTGAAGCGCGTCAACACCGAAGAACTCGAGGTCGGCGAGGTCGCCAGATACTGGGACACTCTGGGCCGCTACGACGGCGCCATGAACCTCCAGGTAGATCGCGCCTTCAATTTCCTCTTCGCCTCCTCCCCCGACATGTGGGCCAGGCTTAAGAATCAACAACATCCCCAGCTCCGTTCGTACAAAAAATGTGGGGCAGCCTCTCAGGCTGCGGCGGGCTCCCAGCCCGCCACGCCGGCATGCCCCGCAGCCGTCGGCGACACGCCGACCCCAACAACATCCCCAGCTCCGTTCGTGCAAAAAACCGTGACCCCCCGGCCCCCGGCAATTGATATACTGGCCGCGAACCCACCAAATCTCATCCCCCGGAGGCGCGTTCATGAACGTTCCCTTTTATGGTCACGTCCGGCAGTACCAGAGCATTCAATCCGAAATCGATGCCAACATGCGCGAAGTGCTCGAGAGCGGCAACTACGTCATGGGCCCCATGCTCAAGCGCTTCGAAGGCGAGTTCGCCGCTTACCACGGCATGAAGCACGCCGTCGGAGTCGGCAACGGCACCGACGCGCTCTGGCTCTCCTTCATGGCTCTCGGCATCGGCTCCGGTGACGAGTGCATCACCACCACCAACACTTTCTTCGCCACTGCCGAGGCCATCTGGATCGCCGGCGCCACGGCCGTCTTCGTCGATTCCGACCCGAAGACCAACTGCATCGATCCGGCGCGCATCGAAGCCGCCATTACTCCGAAAACGAAAGCCATCGTGCCCGTCCATCTGTACGGCCAGTGCGCCGACATGAAAGCCATCCGCGCCATCGCCGACAAGCATGGCCTTTTCGTC
Source organism: Bryobacteraceae bacterium (assembly GCA_035653295.1). Lineage (GTDB taxonomy): Bacteria > Acidobacteriota > Terriglobia > Bryobacterales > Bryobacteraceae > DASRCB01. The sequence continues at coordinate 12,351 of DASRCB010000362.1, read as the reverse complement.
ATCGAGGACAACGCACAGGGAATCGGCGCCGGCGGCAACGGCTTCCGCATCGGCGAGCTCAGCGACGCCGTCTGCACCAGCTTCATCATCCAGAAGAACCTCGGGACCTTCGGCGATGGCGGCGCCGTGGTCACCAACAATTCCAAAGTTGATGCGGCAATCCGCCGCCTACGCAATCACGGTTCCGATAAGCGGTCCTGCCACAGCATGGGCTTCAACAGCCGCCTCGACGACCTGCACGCCGCCGTACTCAGCGCCAAGCTGAAGCACATCGACCAGTGGAACGACCTGCGCCGCAAATGGGCCGCCCGCTACACCTCCTGCCTGAAGGACGCGGCCGGCATCACGCTTCCGTTCGAAAGCCCCGGGTATCGGCACGTCTTCCATCTCTATGTCGTCGAAACGAAGAACCCGGCCCACCGCGACCCGCTGCTCGACTTCCTGAACAAGGCCGGTATCGACGCCAAGTGCCATTACCCGATCGCCATCCACCAGCAGGAAGGCTACCCCTGGGGCAAGCAGGCGCGCATCGCCGGCCCGATCCCAAACTCCGAACGCAACGCGGCCTCTTGCATCTCCCTTCCCATGTTCCCCGAGCTCACCGCCGAAGAAGTCGACTACACCATCGAAAAGGTGCTGGACTGGAACCGCGGAGTGGCCGCCGCATGAAGTACAAGGTTGTCGTCGTCGCCCTCGGAAAGCGCGGCATGCACCACGCCGCCGCCTTCCAGGCCAACGGCCGCTTCGAGGTCGCCGGCATCTGCGATAAGGATCCGGCCCGCCTCGCCTCCGCGGCCGCGAAGTACCCGTCGGCACTCAAAGGAACCGACGCGCGTGAAGTCGCTCTGGCCGTGAAGCCCGACGTGTTCTGCTTCTGCACCATGCCCAACCTCCGCTCCGGCATGATCCGCATCGGTATCGACTCCGGCGCCCGCCTGATCGCCATGGAGAAGCCGGTCGCGCTCACGTCCGAGGAAGGCCTCACCGTGCGCTCTCTCCTCCAGTCCTCCGGTGTGAAAACCGTCGTCAGCCATCAGCACCGGTACGGTGAGCACTACCAAAAAGTGAAAGAGATCATCGCCAGCGGCGCCCTGGGCCGTATCCACACCGTCTACGGAACCGCGACCGGCTGGATGATGCATATGCTTTCACACCTGATCGACTACACGCGCTGGTTCAACGGCGAGGCCGCCGCCGATTGGGTCATGGCTCAGGCCGCCGGCCGCGGCAAGCTCACCGACCCGCATCCCTCGCCCGATTACCTCGGCGGCTTCATCCAGTTCTCCAACGGCGTCCGCGGAATCGTGGAGTGCGGCGCGGGCGCTCCCGATGTCCCCGAGGTCGATTATTGGTGGCGCAAATGCCGCATCGGCGCCCAGGGCCCCGACGGGTTCGCCGAAGTCCTGACCGGCGGCGGCTGGCGCGCGGTCACCAGCGCCGGCGCCAGCTCCGGCCCGGGCTGCATGAATTACGACCTCGATATGCCGCCTTACATCCAGCAGATGGCCGACTGGCTTGACGACGAACGCCGCGTCCACCCCTGCAACTTCGACAGCGCCTGGCAGGGCTTCGAGATCATGATGGCCTTGTGCCGGAGCGCAGCGAACGGCGGTCAGGTAGCCCTCCCCCTGACCACGCCCGCCAACGAACTGGCGCACCTGCGAGCGAACCTCGCAGAGTCAGCCGTCCTCCTGTCGATGCCGGCGAACGCAAAGGAGTACCTCACCGCCAAAGCCTGATGGGTTTTGTGGGGCAGGCTCTTAGCCTGCGGCGGGCTCTCTGAGCCCGCCTCGGCCCAACGGAACCGCTCCGCATGATTTCCGTATAACCTGACTGAGGCCCCAATGTCCCTCTCCTCCGATCTCCGCCTGGCCATCCGCAACTTCCGGAAATCCCCGGTCTTCACCGCCGTAGCCGTCCTGTCCCTCGCCCTGGGCATCGGCGCGAATACGGCCATCTTTTCCCTGCTCGATCAGGTGATCCTGCGCCTCCTCCCGGTCAAAAACCCGCAGCAGTTGGTCAGGCTCGAAAGCGTTGGTAACCACTACGGCGACAACCGCGGCTGGGCCGTCCTGTCCTATCCGATGTACAAGGACTTCCGCGACCATAATTCCGCCTTCAGCGGTATGTTCTGCCGCTACACCACGCCCCTCAGCGTCAGTTTTCAGGGCCGCACCGAACGCGCCAGCGGAGAGTTGGTCTCCGGCACATATTTCCCGGTGCTCGGCGTCGGAACGGCCATCGGCCGCACCATTACCCCCGAAGACGACCGCGTCCAGCACGGACAGCTTGTCGCCGTCCTGAGCTGGCGATTCTGGCAGCGCCGGTTTGCCTCTGACCCCGCCATCCTGAACAAGACCGTGGACATCAACGGGCACGACCTCACCGTCATCGGCGTCGCGCAGCGGGGCTTCGATGGCGTCGAGCCCGGCCTTACGACCGACGTCTGGGTCCCCGTCACCCTGCAAACGGAAATGATGGCTGGTCCCGACATGATGAAGGATCGGCGCAGCCGCTGGGTTGCGACCTTCGCACGCCTGAAGCCGGGTGTCTCCATGACCCAGGCGCAGGCCAGCCTCCAGCCCTTCTATCACTCCATGCTCGAGATGGAGGTCCGCGAGCCCGCCTTCCACAACGCGTCGGCCGATACCCGCGCTCAGTTCCTCAAATCGAAAATGACGCTTCTGCCCGCCGCGCGGGGCTTCTCCGATATGCGGCGCGAGATGGAGCGTCCGCTCTGGTTCCTTATGGCCATGGTGGGCCTGGTCCTGCTGATCGCCTGCGCTAACGTCGCGAATCTCCTGCTGGCGCGTGCGACCGCTCGTAACCGCGAAATCGCCATTCGCCTCGCCCTCGGGGCCAGCCGGCGGCGCATCATGCGCCAGCTTCTGACCGAAAGCGTCCTGCTGGCCATCGCTGGCGGCGCGCTCGGCGTCCTGCTCGCCGTCGCCCTGGATGGCATCCTGCTGCGCTTCGTTTCGAGCGACGCCGCACACCTGACCCTCTCGTCCTCGCCTGACCTGCGCGTTCTGTTGTTCAACTTCGCCGTGGCCCTCGTAACGGGCATCCTTTTCGGCCTGGCCCCCGCGGTTCGCGCCACCAGCCCTGACCTGGCGCCCACGCTGAAGGACGAAAGCGGCGCCGTCGCCGGCACGCATGGCGGCTTCCGCAAGGCGCTTGTCGTTTCGCAGGTCGCGCTTTCGCTCCTGCTGCTCATCGGCGCTGGATTGTCCGTTCGCACCCTTGCCAGCCTCCGCTCCATCGATCCGGGGTTCCCGGTCAACCATCTGCTTTCGTTCCGTCTCGATCCTTCCCTGAACGGCTACGACAACAACCGCTCGGCGCTTTTCTATCGCCAGCTGCAGTCCGAAATGGCCTCCATCCCCGGCGTCCGCTCGTCCGCGCTTGCCATGATCGGTATCTTGTCCGGCAATGAGTGGGACTCCAGCCTCACCGTTGAGGGCTATCACGCCCGCGAAGGGGCGCAGCCTTTCTGCAATGCCGTCGGTCCCGCATACTTCGCCACCATGGGCATTCCCCTGATCGCCGGCCGCGAGTTCCGGGACGGCGATACCACGCTCATCAAGCACCTCGGCCTGCCGTTCCTGATCCCGAACGTGGTCATCGTCAACGAGAAGTTCGCGAAGAAGTTCTTCCCCGACGGCAACGCCGTCGGCCGGCACGTCGGCTTCGGAGGCGACCCGGGCACGCCCACCGACATGGAAATCATCGGTGAGGTCGCCGATTCCCGCTACACCGGCCTGCGCGATGAGAATCCGCCGGAAGTTTTCATCCCCTGGATGGGCGATCCGTTCCTCAACGACATGACCGTCTGGCTCCGCACCTCTCTTCCTCCGGAGCAGGTCTTCGCGGCCGCGCGGCAGCGCGTCGCACGCCTCGATCCCAACATCCCCATCTACAACATGCGCACCATGCAGCAGGCCGTCGATGAATCGCTTACCTCCGAACGCCTCGTGGCCACCCTCGCCGCCTTCTTCGGCGCTCTCGCCACGCTGCTGGCAACCATCGGATTGTACGGAGTCATGGCCTACACCGTCGCGAGGCGCACACGCGAGATCGGCCTCCGTGTGGCGCTCGGCGCCGCATCGGGCGACGTGGTGTGGATGGTCCTGCGCGAAGTAGTCATCATGGTCTCCGCCGGCGTGGCCATCGCCGTTCCCGCAGCCTGGGCCTTGAGCCGCCTCGTTTCAAAACTCCTCTATGGCGTGACCCCCAACGATCCGCTTTCCATCGCCGCGGCCGTTCTGTTGCTCGCTTCCGTGGCGGTCGCGGCCGGCTGGCTGCCCGCGCGCCGCGCCTCGCACATCGACCCCATGACCGCTCTTCGATACGAATGACCCACGAGCTGCCCTTCGAGCCTCCGTTCGACTGGGCAGCTCTCATCGCATTTCTCGCGCCCCGCGCCATCCCCGGCATCGAAGCCGTCGTCGATGGCGAGTACCGCCGCGGCCGCATCGCCGTGCGCTTCTCTCCAGAAGCACTGCTCGTAAGCGGTGCGCGCGAGGAGGACCTGCCACGTATCCGCCACCTCTTCGATCTCGATGCCGACTCGCGGGTCATCGATCGCCACCTCGCCCGCGACCCGCGCCTGAAGCCGCTGGTCCGTTCACGCCCCGGCATTCGCGTCCCCGGCGCCTGGGACGCGTTCGAGCTGTCGGTCCGCGCCATCCTCGGCCAGCAGGTCTCGGTTAAAGGCGCCACCACTCTGGCCGGCCGCATCTCCGACTTCCGCCCCGAGGCGCTGGCCGAAGCCGACCTGACGAAGATCGGCCTGCCTCGCGCCCGAGCCGCCTCCATCTCCGCGCTGGCCGCCGCCGTTGTGAGCGACCCCGATCTCTTCCGCGACGCGACGGTCGAGTCTCTCTGCGAGCTCCCCGGCATCGGCTCCTGGACCGCCCAATACATCGCCATGCGCGCTCTCCACCAGCGTGACGCATTTCCTGCATCCGATCTCGGCCTCCTCCGCGCGATGCGGAACATCGGCGCATCATCCCCCGAACCGTGGCGGCCCTGGCGCGCCTACGCCGCCATGCGACTATGGCTGCAGGCATGAAAGCTTCTTGGGGGGCAGGCCCTCGGCCTGCGGCGGGCTCTCAGCCCGCCTCGCCTGGTTGCAGCATTGTCCACGTCGCCCGCGTGCCCTCGCCCATTGGCGAACTCCTCGTCGCCGCCACCGAAACGAGTCTCTGCGCCGTAGCCTTCGACAACGAGCTCTCATCCCTGCGCCGGTTTGCTGAAGCCACGCTCATCCATGACTCCGACCCCCTCGGCGCCGCCACCGCCTTCCGCGCTTACTTCGACGGCGACCTGCGCGCCCTCAGCGACCTCCCTGTCGACACAGGCGGCACGCCCTTCCAGCGCACCGTCTGGAGCGCCCTGCGTCGAATCCCCGTCGGCGCCACGACCACCTACGGCCAACTCGCCGCCGATCTCGGCCGTCCGACGGCGATGCGCGCCGTCGGTCTGGCCAACGGCAGCAACCCCATCGCAATCGTCATCCCCTGCCACCGCGTGATCGGCGCAAACGGCGCGCTGACCGGCTACGGCGGCGGACTCCATCGCAAGCGCTGGCTGCTGGAACATGAGGGCGTTCTGCTCCGGCAGGCCATGCTATGACGGCGCATGCCGCCGATCTGGCGGTCATCGCCGCTTACCTGCTCGGCATCACGTGGTTCGGCGCGCGCTTCCGGAAATCGCAGCACGGCCTGAAGGATTATTTCCTCGGCGGCCGAAACGCGCCGTGGTGGGCCATTGCCCTGTCCATTGTGTCCGCCGAGACGAGCACGCTCACCGTCATCGGGACGCCCGCGCTTGCCTTTGCGGGCGACTTCGGCTTCCTCCAGGTCGTGCTCGGATACCTGTTCGCCCGTATCGTGATCTCGACGCTCTTCCTCCCGCACTATTTCCGCGGCGAAATGTTCACCGCCTACGAGCTCATGCGCCGCCGCTTCGGCGAGCATGTCCGCCGTTACACCGCCGCCACGTTCCTCATCCTGCGCGCGCTCGCCGAAGGCGTACGCGTGTTCGCTCTGTCCATCGTCGTTTCCATCGTGCTGGCGCCGCTGTATGCGCGCTTCGGCGCCTCCGTGTGGGCCGAAGCGGGCTCCATTTTCGTTATCCTCTGCCTCACGCTGTTCTACACCTTCGAAGGCGGGCTCACCGCCGTGATCTGGACCGACGTGGTGCAGATGATCCTCTACGTCGGAGGCGCACTGGTCAGCTTCCTCGTGCTGCTCCAGCACATTCCCGGCGGCTGGAGCCATGCCGTTGCGGGCGCGGCCGCCGCGGGTAAGTTCCGCGTCTTCGATTTCCGCTTCAGCTTCAGCAGCGAATTTTTTTCGCGGCCATACAGCTTCTGGGCCGGTGTTATCGGCGGCTGCTTTCTCACCACCGCGAGCCACGGGACAGAGCAGTTGATGGTCCAGCGCCTGCTGGCCGCCCGCAACGAGCGCGAGAGCCGCACGGCGCTGTTTGCAAGCTGGGCCGTGATCCTGTTTCAGTTCACGCTCTTCCTTATCATCGGCGCATTCCTGTTCGTCTGGTACGGCGACACGCACCGGCCCGCGCCGCATCCGCCCGACCGCATCTACCCCGATTTCGTGTGGCATTTCCTGCCCGCCGGCATCGCCGGGCTGGTCATCGCCGCGATTCTTGCCGCCGGCATGTCGAACCTGAGCGCCGCGCTGAATGCCCTGGCGTCCACCAGCATCATGGATTTCTACAAGCCCTTGTTCGCGCCACACGCATCGGACGAAAACCGGCTGATGACGCTGGCCCGCCGTGCGACGCTGCTGTGGGGGGCCGTATTGTTCGCCATTGCCCTAATCGCGCGGAACGTCAAATCGGTACTGGAGGCAGGTCTCTCTGTGGCGTCGGTGTTGTACGGGGCCCTGCTGGGCGCGTTCCTGCTTGGCCTGCTGACCAGGCGTGTCGGAGGGAATGCGGCGATGATTGCCATGACCACCAGCCTGATTACGATGCTGCTGGTCAACCGCTTCACGCACATCGCCTTCACCTGGTACGTCGTGCTGGGAACGGCGGTCACTTTTATCTGCGGGCTGGCCGCCTCCCTGGTGCTCCCGCGTGAGGAGGCCGCCTGAACCGGCAAAACGGAAATCCGTCTCTGGTCCGAGGTCTCTCGCTCATCGGCGCGATTTCGGTCAACGCCGGCAACATGGTCGGTACCGGCATCTTTCTGAAAGCGCGGATTATGACCTGCAACGTGGGGACGCCCTCGCTGGTCATGCTGGTGTGGGTCGCCGGCGGTCTGCTAACCCTCGCCGGAGCGCTCACCTACGCCGAGCTGGCCACCATGATGCCGGAGGCCGGCGGCGAATACGTCTTTTTAAAGCGCGCCTGGGGCCGGCCGATGGGATTTCTCTACGGCTGGACCATTTTCTTCGTCGCCCGCACCGGCTCGCAGGCGGCGCTGGCGGTCGGATCGGCCATCTTCATTAATATCCTGACGGGCGGCGCGCTCGATCGGCCCTTTTTCGTCTTTCACCCCTTCGGCCACGACATTCCCTTTGGCTGGCTGCAGGTGGTCGCGCTCGGGACCATCGCTACCGTCACCGCGGTCAATTGCCTCACGGTGGCGGCGAGCGGCCGCATAGCGTCGCTACTGACGGGGATCAAGTTCGGGCTCCTGGCGGCAATCGGCGTCGGCGCGTTCGCTCTTGCTCACGGAAACTGGGCGCACTTCTCCATGAGCGGGGCAGCTGGTACATGCGATGCCGTCGCCGCCGGCGCGCGCGGGGGCATTGCCGGCTTCGGAGCCGCGATGCTTGGCGCGCTGTGGGCTTACGACGGATGGAACAACATAACTCCGCTCTCGGGCGAGGTGCGCAACCCGCAGCGCAATCTGCCGCTGGCGTTCATTGGGGGCATGCTGATTGTCGCCGGCTTGTACATTTTCGTGAACGTGGCCTATTTTTATGTGCTCACGCCAGGCGAAGTGGCCAGTGTGGCGCTGTCCTCCTCGGTGGCAACCGAGACGGTGCGCCGGTTCCTCGGCGCGTCGGCTACGGCTTTCGTCGCCGCCTCCCTCCTCTCGTCATCGCTGGGAGCCATGCATTCGTCCATGCTGGCCAACGCGCGCGTGCCCTTCGCCATGGCGCGGGATGGGCTGTTTTTCCGCCGGCTCGCGTCGGTCGCGCCGCACATTCGCATCCCGCGAAACGCGCTCATCGCCCAGGGCTGCTGGGCCGGCGTGCTGGCGCTGTCCGGCTCCTACGATGTGCTCACGGATTACGTAATTTTTGCCTCATGGCTGCTTTATGGGCTTACGGCGGCGTCTGTTTTCGTGTTTCGGCGCAAACTCCCCGATGCTCCGCGGCCGTATCGAACCTGGGGATACCCCGTCGTTCCCGCCATATTCCTGCTGGTCACGGCCTGGCTGCTCCTGAATACGCTGCGAACCGGGCCGGTGCAGGCATTCACAGGCCTGGCGCTGATGGTTCTCGGATTACCTTTTTACTTGTTTTGGGCCAGGCGCGGGAAACCGGTCGACAGCGAGGTGTCTTACTGAAGTCGTACATCGCCGCTGAATGGACCTGGCAAACTTGCAAAATAGTACATTTTCGCCCCCTAAGTGTTCGCCAAACCGAACACGCTCTTGAAATCAAAGGCCAACCTGGGTTACAACAGCATAGAAACCACAATTGCGTATTGTTGTCCTGTTCGTTTTAGAGAACGCGAACGTATCTTGTGGCGTCAATCAGACAGACACGAAAGAAAGGTCAAGGTTGCCTGAATGGATGTGAGCAAGATTCTGGCGGAACTGCGTCAGGAACGGGAGCAGATTGAAGAAGCTATCATGAGCCTCGAGCGTCTTGCCCGGGGTCGCGGCCGTCGGCGCGGTAGACCACCGGCGTGGATGACCGAAGTCAAACGGCGGGGCCGTCCGCCGGGAAGCAAGAACAAGCCGAAAGCGGACAAGTCGGCCAGCGGATCTGCAAAGGCCACAGCGGCCTGATCGCGGGGCGCATTATCGCGCGGGCCGGGGGGATGGCCGGCCCGAGCGATACAGCAGCCATTCGTCCCTTTGTTTCTCAAACGCTCGGGTCTGCTCGACCAATCTCTCGAGCGTAATGTCGGGGTCCTGGCGCCGCCCAAGAGCGTCGAGGACAGCCTGGTTGCCGATCAGGGAACGATCGGCGCTCCAGTCCATTTTTCCAGGGAAAAGCGTCTCCAGCGCATAGGCCAGCTCCAGCCCAAAGCGCGTGCTGTCAAAAACGTTCCGATTTGTGATCACGAACCGCACGCCTTCGATCCACTGCCCTTTGAAGTTGGAAGCCGTAGGACGGAAGCGCGTGGGGTACACACGAATTCCCGGAACCCATTGCGCGTTGAGAAAATCCGCGAGTTTACGCCCATTGATCCAGTCGGCGCCGATCTGCTCGAACGGGGCGTCGGTGCCGCGCCCCACGGAGTAGTTCTTCGAGTACTCCAGCATCGCTATCCCCGGATAAAGCAGCGCGGCGTTGAGGCTGCGCATATTCGGCGACGGATCCACCCACGGCAGACCTGTTTCATCCCACCAGAAGCCGCGCTCCCAGCCGGTCATCCGGACCACCTCGAGATCGAGTCCGAGGTGGCGTGTTCCGTTTACCATGTTCGCCAGCTCGCCCATGGTCATTCCGTGCCGAACCGGAATCTCCGCACATCCGACAAACGACTCGAGGTCGCGATCGAGCACCGGACCTTCGACATGAACGCCTGTGATGGGATTCGGCCGGTCGAGAACCACGAATCGGAGGTGCTCCCGCGCGGCTTCCTCCATGGCGTAAATCATGGTGCAGGAATATGTGTAGAAGCGGGCTCCCACATCCTGTATATCGAACACCAGAGTGTCAATGCCCCGCAGCATTTCCGGCGTGGCGGTGCGCGTCGTGCCGGAGTAGAGGCTCCGGACAGGAATGCCCGTAGCGGTGTCCGTGCTGTTCCCGATATTCTCGCGATCTTCCGTGCCCGAGATCCCGTGTTCGGGGGAGAACAGCGCTTTCACATCGAGGCCCGCCCGCACCATCAGGTCGATATTTCGCGCTCCGTCGCGGCTGATTCCGGTCTGATTCGTGATGAGACCGATGTGCCGCCCGCGCAGTGGTGCGAAATGTTCGGCGGCCAGAACGTCCAGCCCGTTCATTACTGCCCCATTCACAGCCACGATACGATGCACGCCCGCGCCTACCATGGTTTCGTTGTAGCCGGTGAGCGCGACTTCCGGAGACGTATAACCGTATGACGCGGCCGTAATCGTCGCGACTCGGCTGCGGAGCGAGCTGAGGTTTTTCCCGCGATGCGGGTGCACGGCGTTGGTCAACAGAATGACGTAGGTCCGGCTGAAGGGATCGATCCAGATGGATGTCCCCGTAAATCCGGTGTGGCCGTAGGATCCGATGGGGAACAGTTCGCCGCGATTGCTGGAGAACGGGGAATCGATATCCCAGCCGAGCCCGCGCAGTACGGGCTGGTCAGGCGGGGTCTGGGGGGTGGTGAATTTTTCTACAGTTGCCGGGGAGAACAACTGACGGCCATCGATTTTACCGTTATCCAGCATCATTTGGGCGAAGCGGGCAAGATCGTCCGCGGTGCTGAATAGTCCCGCATGGCCGGCAATTCCGCCCATATAGCGCGCCGTTTCGTCATGGACCACGCCCCGCAGTGGCAGGCCGGTGGCTTCGTCGATCTCCGTAGGCGCGATCCTCGGACGCAGGGACGCGGGCGGCTGGAACATCGTGTCCTTCATGCCCGCGGGATCGAAAAGAATCTGACGCGCATAGTCGGGCAGCGGCTCGCCGCTGAGCCGGCGGACGATCTCTCCGAGCAGTTCGTAATTAATATCGCTGTAAACCATGTGCATGCCCGGCGGACCGGCAGGCGTGTCGTGGAGCGCCTTTTCGATTCCCGTTTGATAGCCGCTCCATGCGGGCGTAAGATCGAGGTCCGGCCGCAGCCCGGAGAAATGCGTCATCAGATTGCGGACGGTAATGTCGGTTTTCCCGCCCTGGAATTCGGGCAGGTATGCGGTAACCGGGTCGTTCAGCCGCAGCTTGCCTTCCTCGAAGAGCTTCATCAGACAGGAGGTCGTCGCAACCACTTTAGTGAGGGAAGCGACGTCGAAAATCGTGTCCACGGTCATCGGCTCTCGCGCGGGAATCAGCGCTCGCCAGCCGTAGGCCTTCCGGTACACGACCTGCCCGTCATGTCCCACCACGAGCACGGCGCCGGGAATCAGCTCTTCTTTGACTGCCTGCTCGATGGCGGCGTCGGCGTCGGCCGCGCCTGCGAAATCGGCGGCCTGAATGATGCTGCACAGCGCCGCGGCGCCCAGCAGCAGGCGCGCACGCCTCATTGCAGCTTCGCCGCCGTACGGTCCAGAAGCTTTCCCAGCTCGACGTCGCGCGCGGTGATGCCGCCGGCGTCATGCGTCGTCAGGTCGACCGTGACGCGGTTATACACGTTGAACCATTCGGGGTGGTGATTCATCTTTTCGATGGCGATCGCCGCGGTGGCCATGAAGCCGAAGGCGTGAACGAAGTCGGGGAACTTGTATTCGCGGTGAAGCTTGCCGCCGCTCAGTGTCCAGCCGGAAAGCTGGCCCAGCGCCGCATGCAACTCGGCGTCGGAGAGTTTCTGCATAACGACATGGTACGACCGCTCAGGCGGCCAGCACCTTTACGGTCCAGCCGGCGATGACGCCGAACACCACTCCTCCCACCATGACGGGCACGTACGCCTTAGTGATGATCGCGTCCGGAACGCTGATCAGCAGGCCGACAATGACTCCGGTGAGCACCTGATTCACGGGCAGCTGCACATTGGCCGCGAGGAAACCGAGGGCGAACCGATTCAGGAAGGCGGAGGTCAGCGCGGCCCGGCGATCCGGGAAGTGCATGGGCAGCATGATGCCGACGGAGATGAGCCCAATGATCAACCCAAGAAGAATGCCCAGCAGGACATGCGACATCGCGAGTCATCTTATCAAACGCCTGCGAGTTTCCAGCCCGCGCGCTGTGAGCCTGGAGCGACGTTGCTGAGGATCTATGCTAAAGCGGCAGACCTCCAAAGGTACGTCGTTTGCGTGGATGTGCCGGCCGTCGAGAATGCGTTTACCGGCGCTCAGAGAGGCTTGGCATTATGATCGCATCGAAGTACAGTTTGGCGTGTGTTGCACTGGCATTAGCCCGTCACAGTGAGAAGCGGACTGAGACGCCAATGCGAGTGGGGCAGCGCGTCTAACCTCTGGAGGAACGGATGAGTACAGCAAACATGCGCTGGGAAGATACTCGGCAGACGCAACCACAGGCACAGCATCGGGAAGGTGTGGTG
>DASRCB010000361.1:0-25347 GCA_035653295.1 Bryobacteraceae bacterium | reverse complement strand
GGGTGAAGCGGACCGCCGATTCGGTGCGGTTAACGTGCTGGCCGCCGGCGCCGCTGGCGCGAAAGACGTCCACCTTCAGGTCTTCCGGCTTGATCTCGATTTTGACGTCCTCGTCGATCTGGGGGTAGACGAAGACAGAAGCAAACGAGGTGTGGCGGCGCGCGTTGGCGTCGAAGGGCGAGATCCGAACGAGGCGGTGCACGCCGATCTCCGACTGAAGCTGGCCGTAGGCGTCGGGGCCGTTCACTTCCACGGTGGCGGATTTGATGCCGGCGCCTTCGCCCTCGAGCCGATCGGTGATGGTGGCTTCGTAGCCGTGGCGCTCGCACCAGCGCAGGTACATGCGCAGGAGCATTTCGGCCCAGTCCTGGCTTTCCGTGCCGCCGGCGCCGGGATGGATGGTGAGGATGGCGCTGCGGGAATCGTTCTCGCCGGACATGAGCATGCTGGTTTCGAGCTCGTCAAGGCGTTTGCGGAAGGAGCGCATGGCCGGCTCGATGTCGCCGGTGACGTCTTCGCCTTCCCGCGCGAGCTCGAACAGGGTGTCCAGATCGGAGGTGAGCGAGGCCACCTCACCCTCGTGGGATACCGCTTCCTCGAGGCGCTTGCGGTCCTGCATCACCTTCTGGCTTTTTTCCGGCTGGTTCCAGAACTCGGGGTCGGATATCTGCTGTTCGAGGCGGGTCAGTTCGGCCTGTTTGGCGGGTGCGTCAAAGATAGCTCCGCACAGCTTCGGCCTGCTGGCGGAGCGCAACGTACTCTCTTTCCATCTCTTCCAGGGTCATGTTGGTGAATGCATCGATTTTAACAAACCGCCTGGCAGCGCTGTTTCACTGCGTCATGAGCGGGGTATAACCGCTGTATGCTGAGAGTTCTGGAGGCCGTTCTTGCACACTGCTCGGATTAGCGCACTGGGATGCTACACGCCGCCACGACTGCTGACCAATTTCGATCTGGAAAAGATGGTGGACACCAGCAACGAGTGGATTATGCAGCGGGTGGGAATCACCGAGCGGCACATCGCCGAGCCGGAAGTGGCCACATCCGACATGGCCATCGAAGCTGCGCGGATGGCTTTGAACAGCCGGGGGATCGAGGCCGGTGAGGTGGAGGCGATCATCGTCTGCACCGTTACTCCGGACATGCTCTTTCCATCGACGGCATGCATCGTGCAGGATCGGCTGGGGGCGAAGGGAGCGTGGGGGTTCGATCTGATCGCAGCCTGCTGCAGCTTTCTCTACGGCATCAATACGGCGGCGAACATGGTGCGCTCCGGCGCTCACAAGCGCGTGCTGGTGATCGGGTCAGACACGATGTCGCGCATCATCGATTACACCGATCGCACGACGTGCATTCTGTTCGGCGATGGAGCGGGCGCGTTTCTGATCGAGCGCGGCGAGGACGGCGAGGGCGGGTTTATCGACTTTCTCGGCGAACTGGATGGGTCCGGCGGGGACGCACTGAAGATGCCGGCGGGCGGCAGCCGCATGCCTCCCAGCGTCGAGACCGTGCAGAACCGGCTGCATTACGTAAAGCAGGAAGGGCAGCAGGTGTTCAAGTTCGCGGTGCGCAAGATGTATGAAATTTGCCGCGATCTGCTGGAGCGCAACAACATCGACATTTCGGAAATATCGCTGTATATTCCGCACCAGGCCAACCGGCGCATTATCACGGGGACCGCGGAGCGCCTGGGTATCCCGTGCGAGCGGGTGATGATCAACATCGACCGGTACGGCAATACCACTTCGGCGACCATCCCGCTGGCTACGCGCGACGCGGTGGAGGAAGGCCGGCTGAAGAAGGGCGATCTGGTGCTGTTTTCGGGCGTCGGCGCGGGGTATACGGTGGGCGCGAGTTTGTGGCGCTGGTCGATGTAAGGGCTGCCACGGTTACGGGCGGCGCTGGACGCCTCACTGGGCCATGAGCCGAGCCAGTCCCGCGGCGTAAGTCGCAAGGCTGTGCTGCAGCACGAAGTCGAACGGATCCGCGGCGCCGATGACGTCCACCTCCTGCCCGATGTGCTGATACAGAGGCGGGAGCGGGGCCTTGGGGACGAGATCGCTGGGATTCACCACGCGGATGACATTGACCGCGGGAGGAACGCCGCGAATCGGTGAAAAGACCGCCGGACCGGCGAAGGTCCATGTGAAAGCTTCCGGGTGAAACACGCCCATGATGAGGGCGACGGCGGCGCCCAGGCTGTGCCCGGTGATGTAGACGCGGGCGTTCGCCAACGAAGCCGTGTCCCACGCCTTCTGCAGACTGCCGGCGAGCGAGTTCCAGACATCGCTGAAACCCTGGTGCATGAACCACTGCTGGTGCGGAACAGGCTGAATGATCGCGCTGAAATCCTGCAGCCACTGGTGCTCGGTCTCGGTGCCGCGGATGGCGATGACGGAGATGTCGCCCTTGCGGGCCACGACGCCCCAGTCGCAATCCTCGGTGACGAGCGTTTTTGCGAGGCCGGTCGCGTTTTCCTTGTCGATCTGTGACTGGTCCACGGTGACCGTTCCGGTCTGGTCCCAGCCGGTCGGAAAAACCAGCTGCTGGTCTCGTGAGAGTTGATAAGCGGCGTTATTGAGCGGGATCAGTACGTCGTGGGCAAAGGCGGGATCGAAGGGCACGTTAGGAGTTTACATAAAAAACGCTGCCGTCGGTGGGGAGTTTCATTCGTGCCGGAGCGCGACAGGGTGATCCGGCCGCACGCGACAGAGGCGGTTCCGTCCGACGTATCCGGTGGCATGATACGGGTATGAACATCCGGCTTGCCTTCGGGCGTGACGGGCTGCAGGTGAAATTGCCGTCCGGATTCCACTGGCGCGTGCTGGATGCACGGTCGGGCGAGGCGCTCTCGCATCCGGAAGCGGCGATTGGCCGTGCGCTGGACAATCCGATCGCCGGCGAGCCGCTGCGCCAACTCGCGGCGCGCAAGCGGAGCGCCGCGATTGCGGTCTGCGATATTACCCGCCCGGTCCCGAATCGGCTGATGCTTCCGCCGCTGCTGGAGCGGCTGCATCAGGGCGGCATCGCACGCGAAGCGGTGACGATTGTTATTGCGACCGGGCTCCACCGGTCCGCAACGCCACAGGAACTGGAGGAGATCCTGGGGCCGGAAATCGCGGGATCGTATCGCGTGGTCAATCACGATGCGCGTCAGATCGGGGAACATCGCAGTCTTGGCAAGACGCGTTCCGGAACCTCGGTCTGGATCGACGAGCGGTTCATGGCGGCGGAGTTGCATATCACCTGCGGCCTCATCGAGCCGCATCTGATGCTCGGCTTTTCCGGGGGACGGAAGCTGATCGCTCCGGGGATGGCTTATCAGGACACGATTCGCGAGCTCCACAGCCCGCGCTTCATGCGCGATCCGAAAGCGGTGGAAGGCTCCATCGAGGGGAACACGCTGCATCGGGAGCTGCTGGAAATCGCGCAGATGGCGTGTCACGATTTCATGCTGGACGTGGCCATCACGCGCGACCGGAAGATCTCCGGTGTTTTTGCCGGGCACGGGCCCGACGCGCACGACGAGGGCATGGCCTACGTGTCGAACGTGATGATGCATCAGCTGGAGCAGCCAATGGACGCGGCGATCACCACTGCGGCGGGCTATCCGCTCGATCTGACGTTCTATCAGGCCATCAAGGGCGTGACGGCCGCCGCCCGGATCGTGCGGCCCGGCGGACGCATCCTGTTGATGGCTGCCTGCGCCGAAGGGCCGGGATCGGCGGATTTCAGCGCGCTGCTGCGGGACGGATGCAGCGCCCCCGACTTTCTGAATCGAATTACGAAAGCGCCGGTCGTCGTGGATCAATGGCAGCTCGAAAAACTGGCGCTGGTCGCCCGCGATATCGAAGTCCTCTATTACGTGCCGGGGTTGCCTGGGGATTACCATCAGGCGCTGTGGGGCAGGGTCTTCGGTAATCCGGAGAATGCGATTGCGGCGCTGGTGGATGGACTGGCGCCGCACGCCGAAATCGCGATCATGCCCGATGGACCCTACGTTCTCGCTCAGGCAATGGAGCAGGCGGGCGTGGCCTAATGATGCCGGATGTTCGAACCGGCCCCGCCGCGATCCTTGCGCGGGTACCGATCTTCTCCGGACTTAATGACGCCGAGCTGGGATTCCTCGCGGAGCGAACGACGCGGCGTCAGTGCTCCCCGGGAGAGATGCTGTTCTCGGAGGGCGAGCCGTGCACCGGCTTGTACGTGGTGGAACGCGGGCACATTCGCATCTTCAAGATGTCGAGCAGCGGGCGCGAGCAGGTGCTCAGCATTGACGGACCGGGCGGGTCCATCGCGGAGATTCCGGTTTTCGACGGCGGCAATTATCCTGCTTCCGCGTCGGCAGTGGACAATGCCAGCCTGCTGTTTCTCAGCAAGGCGGATTTTCAGACCTTGTGCCTCGCGCATCCGCAGGTCGCGTTGAAAGTGCTGCGGACGGTGGGCGCCCGTCTGCGCCGCCTGGTGCGCATTATCGAGGAGCTTTCGTTCACCACGGTGCGGCACCGGCTTGCTTCTTTCCTTCTGCATCTGGCGCAGCAGGAAGGGCGGCAGACAGCGGAGGGCATTGCCGTCCTCCTCCCGGCCAACCAGCAGGAAGTGGCGGCACAGATTGGAACGGTTCGCGAACTGATCTCCCGAAATCTGTCCCGCTTCCAGGCAGAGGGGCTGTTGGCAATGGAAGGGCGGGAGGTTATCATCCGCGATCTGAAGCAGTTGGAAGCCGAGCTGTCGGCGCGTGACTAAAGTCATAGCGGGTATGTGGCCATGCCGGTTAACCTCGAACCAGCATGGAAAGAACTACCGAAAAAACGGTTCGCGAACTGGCTCTGGAAATTCCGGGCGCCACCCGCGTTTTTGAAATGCTGGGCATCGATTACTGCTGCGGCGGGAACAAGAGCCTGGAGCAGGCCTGCCAGTCGGCCGGGCGGTCAATCGGCGAGGTCGTGAACGCGCTTGAATCCGCCGCGGCGCCTGGCGCGCTCGAAAACCGGTGCTGGCAGAGCGAGCCTCTCGCCGACCTGGTCGCGCACATCCAACACACACACCATCGCTACACGCGGGACGAACTGGCGCGGCTGGAGCCCCTGCTGAACAAGGTTTGCTCCGTGCACGGTCGGCGGCACGCGGAACTGGTCCGGCTGCGCGAGGTCTTTGCCGGTCTCGCCCAGGAGCTCACGACTCACCTGATGAAGGAAGACTCCGTGCTGTTCCCGTACATCATCCGGATGGAAGAAGCCCTGGTCGCCGGGGAACCCATCGTGCCGCCGCCGTTCGAGAAGGTGCAAAATCCGGTGTCCATGATGCTGCGCGAGCACGACGACGCCGGCGAAGCGCTGCGCGAGATCCGAGCGATCACCGGCGGATACACGTGCCCCGGGGACGCGTGCATCAGCTATCGAACCCTGTACGGCGCGCTGGCTGACTTCGAAGCCGATCTGCACCAGCACATTCACCTGGAGAACAACGTTCTGTTCCCGCGCGCCGTGGAGATGGAAGAAGCGCGGTGACTGCGCAACTGCCCATCGTCGAATCCGGGTCCGGCGGCGCGGAGCGCGAGACGGCGCTGTCGCGCCTGCTGACCGTGTATGTGGCGACCGGGCTGGCGTTCATGCTGTTTCCGGGAACGTTTTTCGGGGTGTGGAACCTGGTTGCGATTGCCACGCATCGAGCCCCCGGCTCGGTTTCTGCGGCGTGGATTCAGGCCCACGGGCACGCACAGATTTTCGGCTGGATCGGCAGCTTCATTCTCGGCATTGGCTTCTACTCAATCCCGAAATTAAGGAACGTGAAATGGAACGCGCCGGTTGCCGCCTGGGCGACATGGGCGCTGTGGACTTCCGGCGTTCTGCTCCGCTGGATCGCGGGCGTGTACCAATGGCGCCGGCGGGCGACGCTGCCCATTTCCGCCGGTTTCGAGCTCATTGCTTTCCTGATCTTTTTCAAGTCTGTTTCGGGGCATCGCCCCGGGGAATCGGGCAAAGGCAGGCTGGATCCGTGGATTTTCGCGGTAATCGCCGGCTGCCTTGGGCTGTTCGCGTCGCTGTTTCTGAACCTCGGCGTTGCGGTGTTTCTGTCTTTCCGCGGCGTGGGTCCCGAACTGCCACCGCTCTTCGACCAAAGACTACTCGTGCTGCAGACGTGGGGCTTCCTCGTCCCGTTCGTTTGGGGATTCAGCGCCCGCTGGCTGCCGGTGTTTCTCGGCTTGCGGCCCACTCGGACTCGGTTGCTGCTGCCGGCTGTGGCGCTGAATACGGCGGCGGTGATCGCGGCGCTGGCGGGAGCGGCAATGCCCGCGGCCCTGCTGCTGTTGGGCGGCCTCGCCGTCGCCATCTGCGCGTTGCGCATCGCCGAACCCGCCGAGCGGCCCGCAAAGACGCGCGGCGTGCACTCCAGCTTCCCCGTTTTCGTTCGAATCGCTTATCTTCAGGCCGCGATCGCGGCCGTGCTCGGCATCTGGGCCGCTCTGGCGACGGACAGCACAGGAATTGCGGGCGCCTCGCGTCATGCGCTGACCGTCGGGTTTCTGGCCACAATGGTCTTCGCCATCGGACAGCGCGTGCTCCCCGCATTTTCCGGTATGCGGGTGCTGTTCAGCCCACGGTTGATGTTCATCGGCCTGCTTCTGCTCACGATCGGATGTCTTATTCGCGTTTCATCCGAGATTCTTGCCTATCAGCATGTACTAGTCTCAGCGTGGCGGTGGCTCCCCGCCTCGGCATTCATCGAAATGACCGCGGTAACCGTGTTCGCAGTCAATCTGCTGGCCACATTCGCACGACCACGGCAGTCTGAACCAACGAGGAAAGGCATTTCTATATGAACTACAAACGACTCTGGATCGCTCTCGGCATTGTTCTGATTGCTTCCTTCGCGGTACTCGGCGGCGTTGGCGTGAAGGTGCTCCACAACGCTCCGCCGATTCCATCGCAGGTAGTGACCAGCGATGGCCGCGTGCTGTTTGATGGTGAGACCATCCGCGCCGGACAGGGCGTGTGGCAGTCCATCGGAGGCCAGGAGGTAGGCACGATTTGGGGCCACGGCTCCTACGTTGCGCCTGACTGGAGCGCCGACTGGATCCATCGCGAAAGCATGTTCATTTTGGACCGCTGGGCCGCCGCGTACGGAACCACGGCGTACGGCGCGCTCGGTCCGGAGCAGCAGGCCGTGCTTCAGGCCCGACTTCGGACGCTGATGCGCACGAACACGTGGGATGCCGGCACGGGCGTCATCACCGTGGATCCAATCCGCGCCGCGGCGTTCGATCGGCTGGCGGGTTACTACGCCGATGTCTTCTCGAGCGGCCGGCCAGACTACGCCATCGCGCGCGGAGCCCTCGACGATCCCGTGAAGCAGCGCCAAATGAGCGCCTTCTTCTGGTGGACGGCCTGGGCCGCTTCCACGAACCGTCCAGGGTCGCAGGTCACGTACACGCAGAACTGGCCGCACGAGCCGCTCATCGGCAACGAGCCGACCGGCGGCGCCATTGTCTGGAGCGTCCTCAGCTTCATCTTTCTGCTGGCCGGCGTCGGCGGCATGGTCTGGTACTTCGCGTCTCAGCCGCGCACGGTGGAGCACGAACTGCTGCCGGAGCGCGACCCGCTCCTGGGATTGAAGGCGACCGCTTCACAGCGGGCCACCATCAAGTACTTCTTCGTGGTGGCGGCCCTCTGGGTCGTGCAGGTGGCGCTGGGCGCGATCACCGCCCATTACGGCGTCGAAGGCTCCAGCTTCTACGGCATCCCGCTCGACCGCCTGCTTCCCTACAGCGTCACGCGCACCTGGCATCTGCAGATCGGCATTTTCTGGATCGCGACATCGTGGCTGGCGACGGGGTTGTATGTCGCGCCCGCGATCAGCGGTTTCGAACCGAAGGGCCAGCGCCTCGCAGTCAACGCCCTGTTCGGCGCGCTGCTCATCGTGGTTGTCGGCTCGCTGGCCGGCGAATGGATGAGCATCCAGCACAAGCTCGGCAATCTGTGGTTCTGGTTCGGAACGCAGGGTTACGAATACGTCGACCTGGGCCGGTTCTGGCAGGTGCTGTTATTCATCGGTCTGGTGTTCTGGCTGTGGCTCATGTGGCGCGCCCTGAAACCTGCGCTGGCAAAACGCGATGAGAGCCACTCGCTGCTGCTGATGTTCGTCGTCTCCAGCGTTGCGATTCCCCTGTTCTACGCCGCCGGGCTGATGTACGGGGAGCGAAGCAATCTGGTGACCGCCGAATACTGGCGCTGGTGGGTGGTGCACCTGTGGGTGGAGGGCTTCTTCGAAGTCTTCGCCACCGTGGTGATCGCGTTCCTGCTGACCCGGCTGAGGCTGCTCTCGGTAGTGACGGCGACGCGCGCGGTCCTGTTCTCGACGGTCGTGTTCCTCTCCGGCGGCATCATCGGGACGTTCCACCATCTGTATTTCGCGGGCACGCCGAACATCGTGCTCGGGCTCGGCGCGGTGTTCAGCGCTCTGGAAGTTGTGCCGCTGGTGCTGATCGGCTTCGAAGCATGGGAGAACATTCGCCTTGCCCGCGCCCGCGAGCAGCACGTCTGGCTTGCCGCCTATAAATGGCCCATCTACTTCTTTGTCGCGGTGGCGTTCTGGAATTTCGTGGGCGCGGGACTCTTCGGGTTCCTCATTAACCCGCCCATCGCGCTTTATTACATGCAGGGGCTGAACACAACGCCGGTGCACGGGCACACCGCTTTGTTCGGAGTCTACGGCATGCTGGGGCTCGGGCTGATGCTCTTCTGCCTGCGCGCGCTGCGGCCCGGTCTCGCGTGGAAAGACCGCCCGTTATCGCTCGCATTCTGGTCCATCAATATCGGGCTCGCGCTGATGGTGCTGCTGAGCATGCTGCCCATCGGGTGGATGCAGACCTGGGCGTCGGTGGAGTACGGCACGTGGTACGCGCGGTCGGCCGAATTTCTGCACAGCGGGCACATGAACGAGCTCCGCTGGATGCGCATGTTCGGCGATACGCTGTTCGCAGCCGGCGCGCTGGTGCTGGGTTGGTTCGTGCTGGGCCTGGTCACCGGGCACTCATACGATCAGCGCGGACGTGTCGCCGAGGGCGGTTGGGAAGTGCGCCCGCGCGAGGCTCCGGCGGTTGGAGATTGAGCCGCGAGGCCCGCTGCGACCGAAAGGCAGGCGGGCTGAGAGCCCGCCACGTGCAAGCCAAAGGCTCGCACCACAATCGGCATTTCAGGAGAATGTGGAGGGTCCAGCTGCAAGCCAAAGGCCTGCGCCACAAGTCGGACTGGCGAACTGCCGCAGCCCAGGTGAGAACATGGGTAGCGTTAGTTGAATCCCGTTGGTCAGGAGGCAAAGCGTGGACCAGAACTCCGTAGAGAACCTTCCTCGACGTACGTTCCTGAAGAACGCGGGTATCGCTTCGGGCGTGATGATTCTCGACTCGCGCATCGTGCGCGGCACGGAAGCGAACTCAGCGGTGCGCGTTGGGCTGTTGGGTTGCGGCGGGCGGGGCACGACCGATGCGACCAGTATGGTGAACAGTGCCCCGGCGCGCATCGTGGCGCTCGCCGACCTGTTCGACGACCGCCTTGCCGCGGCGCGGAAGCACTTCGACGAACTCGCGGCCAGCAAAGGCCACGCGGCGATCGATGCATCACAGCTTTTCCGCGGGCCGCGCAGCAGCGAGGAGATGTTCGCCTCGAAGCAGGTTGATGCGGTGATCATAGCCACGCCACCCTACTTTCATCCCGAGCATCTGGCCGCGGCCGTCGCCGCCGGCAAGCATGTGTACTGCGAGAAACCCGTGGCTGTTGATGTGCCCGGGACCCGCCGAGTGGCTGAAGCCGCGAAAAAGGCGCAGGGGCGCGTCAGCCTCGACGTGGGCTTTCAGATCCGCAAGGCGCCACCGTTTGTCGAACTGGTGCGCCGCATTCACGAGGGCGCGCTGGGGCAGATCGCGTGCGGCGAAGCGCACTACAACTGCGGCTTTATCGAGATGCCCGATTACCCGGGCGCCTCGCCGAAGGTGCTTCGGCTCCGGCACTGGCTGCACGATCGCGTGCTCTCCGGGGACATCATCGTGGAGCAGAATATCCATGCCATCGATATCTGTAACTGGGTGCTCGAGGGGCATCCACTCCGCGCTGTCGCGACCGGCGGGCGCAAGGGACGGACGGAGTCGCCTGGTGACGCATGGTCGCACTTCAACGTGGTGTTCTTTTATCCCAATGACGTACACGTCAGCTTCAGCTCCACACAGTTCGGCGCCAACCCGGCGTTCGATGTAAACGAACGTTTTTTCGGTGAAAAAGGCAGCTCCGAGTCGCCTTATTCCGGGCCGCTGGGGATTTCGGGCGAGAATAAATGGACGTGGCAAGGCAGCCAGGCGCCCGCCACCGGCGGTTTCTCGGCCAGCGGTTCGTTCTCGGACAACCTGGCGCAGGCCGATTCGGAGAAGCACGCGGATTTCATTCACAGCATCACCTCCGGCCAGTTCCACAACCAGGCCGCCGACGGCATCGACTCCGCGCTGACCTGCATGCTGGGGCGAACGGCCGCATATACCAATCGGCCGGTAACCTGGGACGAACTGGTGCGGTCGAACGAAGCCTGGGAATCGGGCATCGATATATTCAACCTGAGCTGATGCCGGCGACTCGAATCCGGCGCCGCAGGGCGAGACGCGCGGCGCCGCCGGCCGCGAAGCCGCTGCGCTTTCCGAAGCTGCCGATCCTTACACTGGCCGCGATGATAGCGGTGCCTATGGCGTGGTGGTTTCACCAGGAGTACACGCTGAGCCTGCAATCGCCCGTGCGGCTCCGCTTTCAATCACCCTTCGTCGTGGCGCGGCGCATGATCACCGACAGCGCCGCCGCGGCGCAGGCTGACCAGCACGGGCGTCGGCTCTCGGCGTGGCAGCAATACGCGTGCCGGAAGTTCGGGTCCGACTGCCGCCTCGCGCTTGCCGTCCAGCGCGCCGAGAATTCGCAGGGCAAGTGCGAGATTTACCATTACAACTCCGACGGCACGCTCGACTGGGGCTACTTCCAGATCAACACCGTCCACCTGAAGCGCCCCGGGGTCAACCTGCGCGACCTGCTGGACTGCCGCGCCAACATCGATTTCGCGTACGAGCTGTATCGCGAGAAAGGCGGCTTCACGCCGTGGAGCACGTTCAACAGCGGGGCGTACCGGCAATTCATGACGCCGTGAATGGCCGCTACTGCGCGCTTCCTTCCGGCAAGGCCCACGCAAAGAGCACGCCGCCGCTGCCCGTCACCACGTACTGCCGGCCATCCAGTTCGTAGCTGATCGGCGATGTATCCATGTGCGCGCCCGTGCCGGCATGCCACAGCGTTTTCCCGTCGCTGGTGCGCAGAGCCAGCAGATTGCCCAGCGAGTCTCCGGTAAACGTCAGACCGGACTGCGTAGTTAGAACACCCGCGTCGGAACCGCCTGGGCCAAGGTCGTGTGTCCAGCGGATCCTGCCGGTCTTGTAATCGATCGCCTCCAGCAGACCCTTACCCCACACGCCGTAATCCGCTCCGGCCCAGCCGAACTCGCCATCGGCTGGTTTCGCGAAGTAGACGCCATAGCTGGGGTGCGCGTCCACGATGAACAGGCCGGTTGCGGGATCGAAGCTCGGCGAGCGGTAATTGGTGAGGCCGCCTTCGTCGGGAGCAATCAACCGGCCGTCGCGCGCCGGCTCCTTCGCCGGATTCGGGTTCGGCCGGCCCTGCGCGTCCACCCCGAGGGCCCAGTTCGTGGGGCCATACGGCACGGTCAGCAGGCTCTTGCCATCCGTGCGATCCAGCACGAAGAAATAGCCGTTTCGGGAAGTCTGCATCAGCATCTTCCGCGGAGCTCCTCCGAAATCGGCGTCCACGAGCACCGGCGTCTCCACGGCATCCCAGTCGTGCGTGTCGTGGGGTGATGGCTGGAAGGCCCAGGCCAGCTTGCCGGTGTCCGGATTCAGGGCCACAATGCTGCACGTGTACAGATCATCGCCGGGCCGCGGCTTTCCGGTGAGCACCGGCGTGGGGTTGCCGGTGCCCCAATACAACAAGTTCAGCTCCGGATCGTAGGTACCGGTCATCCACGTCATGCCGCCGGAGGTCGCGTTGGGCGTACCGAGCGGCGGCGTGCTGTCCCACTGCCATTGCGTTTTGCCGGTTTCCGGGTCGATGGACCGCAGAAAACCGCGCAGGTTGTCGAAATCTCCCGAGACGCCGACAATGATGTGATTTCGGACCACCAGCGGGGACATGGTCATCCAGTAGCCCTTATGCCAGTCCGCAACCACGATGTTCCAGCGCACCTTGCCTGTCCGGGCGTCAAGAGACAGGAGATGCGCGTCGGGCGTGGTGTAGAAGAGCCAGTTGCCGTACATTGCGACGCCGCGGTGGCCGATATGAAACCCCTTGTTCGGCGGATAAGTGTAGTGCCAGATCTGATGACCGGAGCGCGCGTCGACGGCCCAAACGTTATCCGGGACAGTGATGTAGAGGATGCCGTTCACCAGCAGCGGCGAGCACTTCAGCGAGGAGGTCTGGCCGGTTTGGAAGGCCCACGCCAGCCCGAGCGAGCCCACATTTTGCGGCGTGATCTGGGTCAGTTCGGTATGCCGGCGGCCGGAATAGTCGCCGTGATAGCCGGGCCAGCTGTCGGCCGGCGGCTTCAACAGAGCGGCGGGGTCGAGTTCCTGGGCGGCGATCATGGCCGCGAATGCAAAGGCAAGTTGGAAGAGCTTCATTTCAGGGTCTGCAGGTAGGCCATCAGGTTGTGGACGTCGTCGTCGGTGTATTTCGCCAGCAACTCGGCGTGTGTTTCCGCGGGGGCGTCAACAATGTATTTCACATCTCGCGTGCGCCAGGAGCGATACCAGCCGTCGGCGTCACGGAGTGCGATGGTGAACTCATCGCGATAGGCGAGCCTGCCGGTCACGGTCCTGCCCGACGGCAGCGTGACGGTGACCTTCGCGGCGGCGCCTTCCGGGTACAGCATGCGCCTCTCCAACCGGAGACCTTTCAGGCGGGTGGCGATACCGGCCAGGTCGCCGGTTGGGGAGTGGCATGAGGCGCAGCGGCCCGCGCCGTTGAAGTATGCTTTGCCCGCTTCAGCATTGCCGCTTTGCAGATCGGATACATCGACTCCGCGGCGGCCGCCCTGCTGCGAGTCGGCGATCTTTTTTTGCTCGTGAATGAATGCGACCAGCGCCGCGACATCGCGGTCGGGCAGACCGAAGCGCGGCATGCCCTTCTCCGGACGGCCGTTGCGAATGACGGGGCCGATTTTGTCGCCGTTCACGTCGGCCTTGACGAGGTCGGAGCGCGTGAGGTCCGGCCCGGTTTCGCCTCCGCCGGCATCGCGTCCATGGCAGAACGCGCATTGCTGGATGAACAACGATCGTCCGCTGTCCACGCCCGCAGTCTGCGCGATAGCGGAAACACACAGAAGAAAACAAGAAAGGCGCATCGCAGAAACCTCATTGTAAGGGGCGCCCTGGACGCGACATACTGTGTGCAGAAATGTCTACGTCAGCAGCGGCGCAGCCGAAGCCGGCAGGCGCCGTGAGGAAGTGGGTCCGCGGCATCATCAATATGGCGCTGTTCAGCGCAATGCCGTTTCTGGGCGCCGGCACGATCCGCTGGACGCGGGGCTGGATCCTTGCCGCTGCTTTTGTGGTGGTCATGGCGGGAATGGGCGTACTACTGCGGCGGCGCAACCCGGAGTTAATGCGTGCGCGCATGGCCGGGCCGGGAACGGGCACGAAACCATTCGACCGGATCTTCCTGCGGCTGTTTATTCCGTTGGTGATCGTACAGCCCTTTATCGCCGGCCTTGACGCGGTCCGGTTCCACTGGTCCTCAATGCCGTTCGCCACGGTCTGGACCGGGGTGCCGCTGTTCCTTGCCGCAACCGGGCTCATCTGCTGGGCGATGCTGGCAAATCCGCACGCGGAAATGACGGTTCGCATTCAGAGCGACCGCGGGCATGTGGTGATCTCGCGCGGCCCTTATCGGGTCGTGCGCCATCCGATGTACGTGGGCATGATCCTGATGTACGCCGCCATGAACCTGATCCTCGGATCGTGGTGGGCCTTCACCGTGGTGGGCGCCATTGTCGCCCTGATGGTGTGGCGGATCGCGAAGGAGGAACGGACCCTGTGTGCAGAGCTACCCGGGTACAGCGACTACGCGCAGCAGACGCGCTGGCGGCTTGTTCCGGGACTGTGGTAGATCACGGCTCCGCATCGGCGCACCGCTTGTGTTGCGATGCGTCTACCCGGGCGCCAACATAGGCCTGAACCGAAACACTCCGCGCCTTGTACGCCATGGGGTGGTTAGTTGGCGGGCTGGGGCACAGCGTTGTCGGCCCGGCTCAGCGGGTCAGCCACCGACTCCAGAGGCTTGCCTTCCGCGGCAACTCCGTGCCACAGCTCCTCCGCCCCGGCGAGCACCATCAGGGCCGCCGCGGCGTAATATACCCAGCCGAGAATCGCGCGCGACCCGGTCTGCGTGAGGTATCCGAACAGGGCTGGAGCGCCAACTCCGCCGATGAGCGTGCCACAGGCGTAAAAGATGGCGATAGCCAGGGCCCGGATCTCCAGCGGAAAAACCTCGCTCACGGTGAGATAGGCGGAGCTTGCCGCCGACGAAGCGATGAAGAAAATCACGCTCCAGCACGCGGCCTGCATGTGCACGGTGAGCATGTCGTGTACGAACAACCAGCTGGTCACGGCGAGCAGGATTCCGGAGCCGGCGTAAGTTATCGAGATCATCCGCCGCCGGCCGATGGTGTCGAACAGCTTGCCAATACACAGCGGCCCCACGAAATTGCCCAGGGCCAGAGGCAGCAGGTAATACGGAACGCCTGCTTCGTTGACATGGTAGTAGCGCAGGAGCACCAGCCCGTAGGTGAACATCACGGCGTTATAGAAGAAGGCCTGCGCAATCATCAGCGTAAAGCCGAGAAACGAGCGCGTGCGATAGCGCTCGAAAATCGCCTGCCAGATCTCGTTCCACGGCGTGCTGCGCCTTACGTGCAGGCGAATCGTTTCCTCCGGCTCCGGCAGACGCCCCCGGTCGCCCGCGGCCTGCTTCTCGATGCCGCTGACAATGTCATCCGCTTCGGTTTCGCAGGCATGGGTGAGCAGCCATCGTGGACTCTCGGGGACATACCGGCGCATCACCAGCACACCGGCGCCGAGCACCACGCCGATGCCGAAGGCGAAGCGCCAGCTCAGCGTTGGCGGCAGCGAGTGCAGGTGCAAAAGGATGATGGCGGCGAGGGAACCGAGCGCCGCTCCGATCCAGAAGGTCGAGTTTACGATCAGGTCCACGCGGCCGCGGACGCGCGCCGGAATCAGTTCGTCGACAGCGGAATTGATGGCTGCATACTCGCCGCCGATGCCTGCGCCGGTGAGCATGCGGAACAGGCAGAAGCTCCAGAAATTCCAGGCGAGCGCGGAAGCAGCGGTGGCTGCGAGATAGAGTCCGAGAGTGATGAAAAAAAGCTTCTTTCGCCCGAAACGGTCGGTGGCGTAGCCGAAGAGAAGTGCTCCGAGTACGGCGCCGGCGAGGTACGCGGTGGCCGTGAATCCAATCTGTGCATCGGACAGCCCGAGGCCTTTCGGATCCTTCAGTACGCCGACGAAGGAGCCGGCCAGGGTGGTTTCCAGACCGTCCAGCAGCCAGGTGATGCCCAGGGTAATGATAACGGTCCAGTGCCAGCGGCTCCAGGGCAGGCGGTCCAGCCGCGCGGGGATGTTGCTCTCGATGACCTCGCCGTCCCGTTTCACATCTGCTGGACGCCGATGCCCCCAGGTAACGGGCGGATCTTACCGTTTGCAGAAACACGAACGGCCGGGAATGTCGGTGAAATCGTCCATTCCCGGCCGAAACCTGCGCAGCGGCGAGCCGAACTCGGCTTACTTCGCCTTCTTCTGCTTCTGCTGGCCGACGCGGACCTTGAAGTGGGCCTGTTTCGCTTCCTGGAACGCCTTATGGTCGTGCCGGGCGACGGCGTCCTTCACATACGCATCAGCGTCAGCATCCTTCGGCAGGACCGCCATGAGCGTGAAATTCTCGTTGCATGTTGGGCAGAACGGCCGGAAACGCTTGACGTTGGGAATTGCCATATTCTTTAGATTATCATTTCTGTCGTCGTTCGTAAAACCGTGAGGAGCGCCCGAGGCAGGCGGCATATCGTCCGTAAGTTGCTGATTCTGTTGGAACGAGGACGTCATCACCGCGCGGTTATGCCCGGCCTGCTGATCGCCTACGCGCCAGCCGCACGCGAACCCGGCGCGCCGCGTGAGCACAGCTCGTAATTCCCTTTTCGGGTCGCCGCTCGGAACAGGCGGCCGGCGACGGTCCCGGCATCACTGCCCCGAACCCATTCGGCGCGTACGTCGTGAACCGAGGTGCGCGCGTCCGGCAGAAAGGCGATTATCTCCGCGAGGCCCTGCTCACTCACAGCGTGCGCCGTCGTGAACATGTCGAGATGGACCCGGCAATACCGCGAGTGTGCGCTGCGGCGCTCGAACCATACCATCGGGATCCGCACCCGCCAACACCATCGGCCGTAGGCTCTGACCAGCCGATTGCCGCCGTTCGTTCCAGCATTGAGCCAGCCCTCGTCCTGTGCTCGCCGCAGTAGCGCCCGTTCGCGCCCCGTCAGAGTCCGTTCCAGATTGAAACGCCGCTCCATTCTTCGCTTTGCGTAAGGCACTTCATGGGCCAGCGTTGCCGGTATACTCTCGGATGGATACCCACATCGCAGCCGAGGCGGGGCAGGAGGAAAGCGCGCATGAAACGCATGATTCGTGCAGCGGCCGTAACGTTAGGCATTTTGTGTCTGGTGATCGCGGGCCTTGCCGTCCTGGTGAACGCGAATCAATTCAGGCCCGTCCTTCAGTCCCGGCTTGGAAGCGCACTCGGTCGGGCGGTGGAAATCGGCGATCTGAAACTGTCGCTTTTCTCCGGCGGGGTCAGAGCCAGCGATTTGTCGGTCGCGGACGATCCCGGGTTCAGTAGAACGCCGTTCCTGCAGGCGAAAACTCTTACGGTCGGAGTCGAGCTGCTGCCGCTCCTGTTCTCACATCAGGTGAACGTCACCGGCATCACCATCGATCAGCCGCGGATCGACCTCATTCAAAACGCCGCGGGCCGTTGGAATTTTTCGAGCATCGGCGCGTCGAAAGCCTCTGGGGCGGCGGCCCCGGGCGGCAGCGGAAAGAGCAGCTTCGCGCTTTCAGTGAAGAACATTCGGATCGTGAATGGAACGGTGACGGTCGGGGGCATGAGCGCGAACGCGCGTCCGCAGGTGTACAGCGCAGTTAACGTACAGGTTCGAAGTTTCTCGGCGAACTCCGCATTCCCCTTTTCCGTTTCCGTGAAGATGGCCGGCGACGGTGAGGCGATGCTTCAGGGCACAGCCGGTCCCATCGACGCCACCGACGCGGCGCGCACGCCATTCCGGAGCACCGTCTCGCTGAAGCATATCGATGTGCTGGCCTCGGGCTTCGTCAGGCCCGCGGCGGGGCTGGGCGGGTTGCTGACGGTGGACGGCAACATCTCGTCGGACGGGCGCACGTTGCGCGCCGATGGCCGAGTCCGCGGCGATCATATGAAGCTGGCGCGCAACGGATCCCCCGCGCCCAGGCCGGTTCAGTTCGACTTCTCGGCCGACCAGGACCTCGGGAAAGGCGCGGGCGCCCTGCGCCGCGGGGACGTTCACATCGGCGCGGCGACGGCGCAGCTCACCGGAACGTGGACCGTGCATGGCGATTCGCGAAATATCGCCATGCAACTGCGCGGCAGCAACATGTCGGTGGACGAACTGGAGTCGATGCTGCCGGCGCTCGGAATCGTTCTTCCGCTCGGATCGTCGCTGCGCGGCGGCACGGCGCAGGCCTCGGTCGCGTTGACCGGACCCCTGGATGGGCTGATTACGTCGGGCGCGGTCGGCGTGACTCACACGAAACTGACCGGATATGATCTCGGCTCGCGGATTAAAGGGATCGCCAAAATTGCTGGAATCAGAACGGCGCCTGATACCGACATTGAATCCTTCACGGCGAATGTGCGGGTCGCGCCGGAAGGAACGACGGTGGATAGCCTTATGCTGACCGCACCCGCGCTTGGCGATCTGAGCGGCAGCGGGTCCGTCAGCCCAACTCATACCCTCGCATTCCGCATGCTGGCGAAAATGCACACGTCCGGTCTGCTGGTCCTGGGACAGCACGGCGATCTTGGAGTTCCGTTCCTGGTGACCGGCACTGCGTCCTCCCCCGTTTTTGCTCCGGACGTAAAAGGCATCGCCGCGTCGGAGGTGAAGGCCGTTCTGAAGAGCAACGAGGTGTCCGAGGGCGT
Source organism: Bryobacteraceae bacterium (assembly GCA_035653295.1). Taxonomy (GTDB): domain Bacteria; phylum Acidobacteriota; class Terriglobia; order Bryobacterales; family Bryobacteraceae; genus DASRCB01. The sequence goes on along the minus strand of DASRCB010000361.1, from coordinate 7,006 downwards.
TCAGAAGCTTTTTCAGGCCATATCCGGTAAGAAGAAGCCGCAATGACCTGCGTGATTGTGATGGCGCTGCTGGCCGCCGCGCCGGGGACCAATGTTGACGGGTTCGAGGCGCACTCGTTCCGATCGCGCGGTCACGTGTTGCCGTATCGGCTGTTTCGACCCGCGGCGACGGATATGCCACGGCGTTTTCCGCTGGTCGTGTTCCTGCACGGCATCGAGGCCGTGGGCAGCGACAACGTGCGGCAGATCTCGGGCATGGACCGCGCCGGCTCCCACCTTTGGACGTCGCCGGATGTGCAGGACCGCGATCCCTGCTTTGTGCTGGCGCCGGAGTGCCCGGCCGGCCACTTGTGGGTGAACCCGTTCACGCGCGCGCCGGGCGCGTACCTGCGCACCGTGATGGATCTGATTGGTGAGCTGCAACGGGACCTGCCGATCGACGGCGACCGCATTTATGTTACCGGCCAGTCGATGGGCGCGTTCGGCGTGTGGGCGCTGATCGAGAACTGGCCCAATCGTTTTGCGGCCGCTGTTCCGGTTTGCGGCGGCGGCCGCGTTTCGCAGGCGCGCAGGATTGCGGCGGTTCCGATCTGGGCCTTTCACGGCGCTGCCGACCCGCTCGTTCCCGCGCACGAATCGCGGCGCATGATCGCCGCTGTCGAGCGAGCCGGCGGGGCGCCCCGCTACACCGAGTATCCGTTCGTCATGCATCAATCGTGGAACCGCGCGTGGGCCGAGCGGGGGCTCGCCGCATGGGTCTTCGCCCACTCACGCGCAACAACACAGGAGGCAGGAAATGTTCCGTAAAGCGAGCGGGCTATTCTGCGTGTTTGTCAGCATTGCCGCTGCCGATACCACCGTTCAGGTTCGTGCAGGAGGAGGCTGGGTGGACAGCGGCGTCGATATCGACCCCGGCGCTTCGGTCAGCATCAAGGCCGAAGGCACGGTGCAGTATCCCGGCTCGGACCCGTGCGGTCCGGCGGGGCTGCAGCGCGGCTGGAAGGACCTGCTGCGCGTCATGCCCTACAACGATGCGGGCCGGGGAGCGCTGCTGGGGCGTTTCGGAAACGACGACGCCGCACAGCCGTTTCTGATTGGGGCCGGCGTGGACACGCAGCCCCTGCGCGGCGGGAGGCTTTGGCTGAACATCAACCAGTCGCAGTTCGACAGCGGGGACGGCGCTTACACCGTGCGCGTGGCAATCCGCGCGGCGGCCCGCAAAACGGCCGCAGTCCCCAGGGCCAGCCTGCCGCGTCTGTCCCAGGCGCAGCTCGATTCGCTGCCGCCCCGGGTCAGCGACGCACAGGGGAATGTAGGCGACCGCGTAAACTTCATCATCATCGGCCCGCAGTCGGCTATGCTTCAGGCCCTCGATGCCGCCGGATGGGTGCAGGCCAATAAAACCAAACAAAACGCGATCGTGAGCGGGCTGCTGGAGAGCTTCTCCAAAGAGTCGTACACGCAAATGCCGATGAGCGAGCTGACCCTGTTCGGCCGGGTTCAGGACTACGGGTTCGCGCACGCCGATCCGCTCACGGTAGTCGCCACGCGGCACCACTTCCGGCTGTGGAAGGCGCCGTTTACCGCCGCCGGGCAAACCGTCTGGGTCGGCGCCGGCACGCACGATATCGGGTTCGAGCGCGATCAGCGGAATAACGGCATCACTCACAAGATCGACCCCAACGTGGATGTCGAGCGCGAGTTCATCGCCGCCAGCCTGAACGATACCGGGCTGGCCGCCAGCATCGATTACATGACTCCGTCCAATCCGCTGCGCGAGGCACGCACGGCGACAGGCGGCAGCTTCCATTCCGACGGCCGCACGTTGATCGTAACGCTCGCCGGAACCGCGTCGGACGACAGCGCGCGTTTCGCCGACGTATTCTGCTCGGTGCTGGCGCAGGAGAACCCTGACGGGGGGTCATGGAGCCCGTGCGCGAAGTATGTGGGGGTCGCGGGACGAACGGATCTGTCGCTGAAGCCGGTCTCCAGCACATACCGCTTGCTGATTGTGCCCGGGATCATGAACACGTGCATTCCCACCGCGGCGTGGGCCGAGGGGACGAAGCACCTTCACGATAAGCATGGCCTGACAGTGGACCTGATCCCGGTTCCGAACGACAGCTCGGAATCGAACGCGGCGGTGATCTCCTCCTGGGTGCGCGACCACTCCAGCGGGGATTCGCGCCGGTTCGTCGTGCTCGGCTACAGCAAGGGCGCGCCAGATCTCGAGACAGCGCTGGCCATGAACCAGGACCTTGTTTCGCGGGTGGCCGCGTTCGTCACGGTCGCGGGCGCGGTGGGCGGTTCCCCGATTGCCGATGTCCTGCCGGCGCAGGCGGACCGCTGGGTTCGCCAGTATGGCGGCCTGGCGTGCAAGGGCGACATGAGCCAGGGATATCGCAGTCTTCGCAGCGATGTTCGGAAGGCATTCCGCACCGCGCATCCCACGGTTCCCGTCCCCGCCTATTCGCTGGCCGCGGCATCGGACCGCAACAGCACCTCGAAAATGCTGCTCGAGAGCTGGGAGATGCTGGCGTCCATGGGCGCGCGCGAGGACGGGCAGCTTCTGGAAGAAGACGCGCTGCTGCCCGGGGCGAAATTCCTCGGCGAGCTGAACGCCGACCATTTCGCCCCCGCGCTGGCTTTCGAAAAAGGCAACTTCCCAAGGGCCGCCCTGCTGGAGGCGATCACGCGCTACGTGAGCGAGGACCTGGAAGCATCAGGGAAGTAAGGGTCCACTTCAGACGCGATTGCGCCGCTTCGAGCGACGCCGGGGGCGGAATAGTACTTCGCGCAATCGCGCCTTAGTACAAAGGTCCGTCAGCAATTACCACTCTTTGTTTAGGTCGTCCGCCTGATTGGTCCAAGTGCGGAACCCTCGTACCATCGAATTACAGCGGATAATTATGCTCTCGTCACGCCCTGGCAAGACTCAGTTCACCGAGGTGGAAGCAGCCGAAGAACTGGGCATCTCCGTCCTGCAACTCCGACAGATTATTCGCAGCCATGTAGTGGAGAGCGAGGAAGACCTGCGCAACGTCCCCATCGCACAGTTCCAGCTTTCGGACCTGCTGCTCCTGAGGCTGCTCACTGGACGTCTGAACCCCGCGGTCACTGCCGCCCAATAGACGGCCGGACCCGCTCGCGGCGCCACCGGCGCCGGGACTATACATTCGTTGACCAATACCCGCAGCCGCACTTAAGATCATTCCTGGGGTCTTTTTGAGCGACTGTAAGCCACGATGCGCTGTTTGGGCATCCGTCTGCCTTTTGGTGCCCGGATTCCTGTGCGCACAAACCGCGGTTCTGACCGGTCAGTACAACAACTCACGGACCAGCGGGACTACAACCGAAACCATCCTGAACATCACGAACGTGAACAGCGCGAGCTTCGGCAAAATCGGCGCTCTCGCGACCGATGGACAGGTGTTCGCACAGCCTTTGTATGTCCCGAACGTCGCCATAGGCGGCAAAACCGTGAATGTTGTGTATGTCGCCACGATGCACAACAGCGTGTATGCCTTCGACGCCGACCATCTGAGCCAGCCGCCGCTCTGGCAGGTGACGCTCGATCCCTCGGTTCCCGCCAACACGGCGCCGCCGTGCCCCGCATCGTGGTCCACGGGCCCCGAAATGGGCATTCTCAGCACGCCGGCGATTGACCTGGCCAGCGGGACCTTGTATGCCGTCGGCACGACGCCGGCATCGGACGGTTACCAGAACCGGTTGTACGCCCTGAGCATCACCACCGGACAACAGCGATCAGGCAGCCCGGTCACCATAGCCGCCCGGGTTCCGGGAACTGCGTTCGATTCCGTTGGGGGCGTGCTCACGCTCAACCACACCACCCAGATACAGCGGCCCGCGCTGCTGCTGGCCAACGGCAACATTTACGCGGGCTTCGGCAGCTGTGGTCCCGATCCTTTTCCGTTTCACGGCTGGATCCTCGGATACAATGCCGCGAACGTACAGCAGCAGGTGGCGGTTTACAACACCACTCCCAGCGCGACGTACGGGGCTGTGTGGCAGTCGGGACGCGGCCTGGTCGGTGATTCCGCCGGCGCGATTTACTTCCTGACCGGCAACGGCACGTATGACGGGGCCTCGAATCTCTCCGACTCGTTCCTGAAGCTCAGCCCCGCGGGCGCGCTCCTCGACTGGTTTGCGCCGTCGAACTTCTCCGAGCTGGACAGCCTGGATCTCGATCTGGGCTCCGGCGGCCCAATCCTGATTCCCGGACAGAACATGCTCGTCGGCGGCGGAAAAGACGGCATGGTCTATGTGCTCAATCCTGCGAATCTCGGGCACAACAGCGCCGCCGCGCAGAGTTTTCAGGCGACGTCGCCCTGCACATCGCCGACCTTCAGCGGCTGTTATCAGATCCATGGGATGGCGTGGCTGGACAGCGCCTCGAATCCGCTCCTTTACGTGTGGGGCACAAATGACAACCTACGAGGTTACCGGCTGGCGAGCGGCAGGTTCACTACGACGCCCGATTCACAGAATTCGCAAACGTCCAGCGACGGCGGGAACCTCGCGGTATCATCCAGCGGCAGCGATGCCTCGACGGCAATCGTTTGGGCGGTCGCGGGCGGCACGCCGGACGTTCTGCATGCATTTCAGGCGACGAACGTCGCCACCGAGCTGTGGAACAGCACGCAGAATGCGGCTCGCGACGGCCTGGGCGGAGGAGTGAAATTTGTTACGCCCACCATCGCAAACGGCAAGGTGTTTGTGCCCTCGGCAGCCGGTGGCGTGATGGTCTACGGATTGCTTCCCCCATCTTCCGTTCAGTTGAGCCCGACTACGGCGTCGCTGTCCATCCGGCAGCAGCAACAGTTCACACCGACCGTGACCGGGCCGAATCAGAGCCTGAACTGGACGCTGTCACCCAACGTGGGAACGCTCGCCGCGTCAACAACCTCCGTGGGAGGGAACACCTACACGGCTCCGGCGGTGATTAACACCGCGACCACCGTGACGCTGACCGCGGCCAGCGCCGTGGATTCGACGAAATTCGCGACCGCGGCGATTACGCTGACGCCAGTTCAAATCACCGTCTCTCCAGCAACGGCGACTCTGTCCGGAGCCCAGAAGCAGACGTTTACGGCGACTGTCACGGGCAGCAGCAACGGCGGAGTGACGTGGTCCGCCAGTCCGGCCAACGTTGGGACATTGTCGGCCACGACGGGCGCGACTGTGGTCTACACCGCGCCAGGTTCGATTACATCTTCAGCGACGGTCCTGCTGACCGCCACCAGCGCCGGCGATGCGACGAAAACCGCGACGGCCACGATTTCGCTCGCGCCGCCCGCGACAGGCGCGTACGCCTATATGCGAGCGATTACGATCTCACATGGCGGAGTTCCGAATGCGGATCAGGTCAACTTTCCGTTCCTGTTCAACATCACGGACCCGCTGTTTAGATCCATTGCCAACGGCGGTCACGTTGCGAGCGCAAACGGCTACGACATCGTTTTCAGCGCCGATCGCGCCGGCATAAGCAGGCTCGATCACGAGATGCAGAGTTACAACCCGGCGACGGGCCAGGTAACAGCGTGGGTTCGGATCCCTGCTCTGTCGCACAGCGTTGATACCACCCTGTATGTGTGTTACGGCAATCCGAGCGTTTCGGCTTCTCAGGAGAATCGGACCGGTGTCTGGGGCGCCAACTACATCGGTGTCTGGCATTTGGGGAAGAACACTGCGCTCTCGGCCTCGGACTCCACGGCCAATGCCCTAAACGGGGTTATCGGCGCCCACACCACCGCGGCCGGGGGGCTTCTGGGCGAGGCTGCAGGCTTCGATGGTACATGGAACGCATACATCGACATGGGTTCCTCATCGGCCATGGACGTCAGCGGTCCTTTCACGCTCTCGACGTGGTTCAAACAGACGGCGTACACGGGGACTTACGAGGTGCTGATGTCCAAGTGCTCGGGCGTGGCCTGCAATTACGAACTGGCGCTGGATGGGAAAGGCCACGACCTGGAGGGTGTGCAGAACGGGAATATCGTGCGCAGCGGCATCGTGCCCGCACTGAACCAGTGGCATCACGCCGCGGAGGTTTCCGACGGCTCGCATCTTTACTTTTATCTGGACGGCGTGTTGGCGGCAACTGTCAACGCCGGGACGGGTGCCGTTCTGTCCGGCACGCATTTCGATCTTGGGCGCGAGCAGGTCAGCGGCGAAAATCTCGACGGGCTCATGGAGGAATCCCGGCTCTCCGCGATCGTCCGGGACACAAACTGGATCCGTACCGAGTACAACAACCAGTCCGCGCCCGGTTCCTTCTATGCCATCAGCGCCGAAAACGCGCCGTGGCCGAACGGATTCGCGCACCGCAGAGTGGTGACGATCGCGCACGCGCAGGTCGCCAATGCGGACCAGACGAACTTTCCCGTGCTGTTCACCATAACCGACCCGCTGTTGCGGTCGGTGGCCAACGGCGGCCATGTATCGAGCGCGAGCGGGTACGACATCGTTTTCAGCTCCGACCCCGCGGGCTCGACGAAACTCGACCACGAGCTTCAGACATACAATGCCGCTACGGGCCAACTGACAGCATGGGTGCGGATGCCGGCGATCTCGCATACAACAGATACGACGTTTTATCTTTTTTACGGCAACTCCGCCGTGACGTCATCGCGCGAGAATCCGAGCGGCGTGTGGGACAGCAATTTCGCCGGTGTCTGGCATCTCGGGAAGAACACCGCGCTTTCAGGGCTCGATTCCACGATCAACGGCAATAACAGCGCGGTCGTCGGCGCTCATACGACAGCCGCCGCCGGCCTCCTCGGCGAGGCCGCCAGCTTCGATGGAAGCTGGACGGCATATATGGACATGGGGGCTTCATCCACCATGGACATCACCGGTCCGTTCACGCTATCCAGCTGGTTTCGGCAGACAGCTTACACCGGGACATATGAAGTGCTGCTGTCGAAGTGCTCCGGTTTAGCGTGCAACTATGAACTGGCGCTGGACGGCTCCAGTCACGACCTCG
>DASRCB010000360.1:0-4642 GCA_035653295.1 Bryobacteraceae bacterium | reverse complement strand
CAAGACCCGCAGCGAGCAATACATCTTCATCCACTGCGCCAGCCCGCTGACGTCGGAGACGCGTTATCTCCACGCCGACCATCCGGCCGATGAATTCACCGTTCTGCTGCCGCGGGAACAGGGCATCGAATACGACTCCTATCATCAGGGCGACTGGTTCTATATCCGCACGAACGAGAAGGCGAAGAATTTCCGTTTGATGCGCATGCCCGTTTCCGCAGCGGCGAAAGCGAACCTCACGGAGGTCATCGCCGGGCGGCACGATGTCACCATCGAGGGTGTCGACTGCTTTGCCGATCACCTGGTGATCTACGAACGGAACAAGGGACTCGAGCAGATCCGGGTTGACGACCTGTCCAGCGGCGGTACGCACTACATCGAGTTCCCCGAACCGGTATACACGGTCGGTCCCGGAGGGAACGCCGAATACCGCACCGATGAACTGCGCTTTGTGTACGAATCGCTGGTCACGCCACGATCGGTATACGACTATCACATGCGCACGCGCGGGCGCGAACTGAAGAAACAATACGAGGTTCGGGGCGGTTACGACCCGTCACGATATCAGTCGGAGCGCATCTTCGCCAGGGCGGCTGACGGGACGGAAATCCCGATATCCATGGTTTATCGCCGGGGGATGCAGAGAAGCGGCGACAATCCGACTCTGCTCTACGGCTATGGCTCGTACGGGATCACCACCGACCCGCACTTCTCCTCCGATCGCCTCAGCCTGCTGGACCGCGGCTTCATTTTCGCCCAGGGGCATATTCGCGGGGGTGGCGATCTGGGAAAATTCTGGCACGAAGCCGGCCGGCTCGGCTCCAAGCTGAATACGTTCACGGACTTCATCTCCTGCGCCGAGCACCTGATCACGGAACGCTATACCTCTGCCGAATGCCTGGCTATTACGGGCGGCAGCGCGGGCGGACTGCTGGTCGGCGCGGTGATCAATATGCGTCCGGATTTGTTTGCCGCGGTGGTGACGCGGGTCCCTTATGTGGACACGCTTACTACGGGTCTTGATGCCGGGCTTCCGCTGACCATCGGCGAGTGGGAGGAGTGGGGCAATCCGGTGGAGGATCGCACTGTTTACGAATACATCAAGTCGTATTCGCCGTACGACAACGTTCGCCCCCAGGCTTATCCGGCAATGCTCGTCACCACGGGACTGAACGATCCGCGTGTTTCCTACTGGGAGCCCGCCAAGCTCGTGGCGAAGCTGCGGGCCATGAAAACCGACAATCATGTCCTGCTGCTGAAGACGAACATGGGGGCCGGGCATTTCGGCGCCTCCGGACGCTACGAACACATAAAAGAAGTCGCGTTCGACTATGCCTTCTTTATCGCCGCGCTGAACGTGGCATTTTGAAGCGCGAAACGCATAGAACAAGGGTCGAGCTGCGAAGGCCGCCAGTTCTTAACGTTTTTTCATGCAATAAAAACCGCAGGGAAGCGTAAGAAAACTCCTGAAATCCGTTTGACTAATGATAGAATCTCACTTGCCTGGCTGTCCAACACGTGCGATACGCCCTGTTGTTGGAACAGCGCAGCAGGAGGGACGCGGCGCTTGTGCTGTTGAACATGCAGTTGTGACCCACAGTTGCTCGCATGCACGTTGACGGCATTCGTGTTCTGTTAATCGAGGACAACCCGGGCGACGCCCGCCTGCTGATGGAAGGACTGCGCGATGCCGGCGCGTATGGCATCGCGGTCCAGCACGTGACGACGCTGGGCCAGGCTCTCACGGAGCTGGAGACCAACGATTACGAAGTCGTTTTGCTGGACCTGAGCCTGCCCGATGCGGACGGTCTGGAGAGTGTGATTCGCCTGCACGGCTCTTTTCCGAAGCCGGCCATCGTCGTTCTGACCGGTCTCGATGACCAGTTTCTGGCCGCGCGTGCGGTGCGGGAAGGCGCCCAGGACTATCTCATCAAGGATTCCACCAACGGGCATCTGCTGGTCCGGGCGATGCGCTACGCGATTGAGCGCAGGTCGGCGATCGATGCGCTGCAGCGACGCGAAGAGCATTTCCGTTCGATGATCGAAAACGCGCTGGACATGATCACCATCGTCCAGCGGGAAGGGATCATTCGCTACGCGAGTCCGTCGCATGAGCGGGTGCTGGGTTATCGTCCGGAAGAACTGGTGGGATCGCCGGCGCTGGCTCTGATTCACGAGGAAGACGCGGAATCCGTAGCCGCGGCGCTCAGCCATGCCGACCGAGACCTGGCGTTTGAATATCGCGTACGCCATCGCAGCGGGGCGTGGCGCTATGTCGAGTCGTTCGCCCGCGACCTGACCAGCGTCCCTGGCGTGCAGGGAATCGTGCTCAATTCGCGTGACGTCACCGAGCGCCACAATTTCGAAGAGCGCCTGCGGGTTGCAAATCAGACCGTGCGCGCCGTGCTGCAGGCGTCGCCGCTGGCCATCTGCGCCACCGATACCGAGGGGCGCGTGCGCACGTGGAATCGCGGCGCACAGAAAATGTTTGGGTGGGCCGAATGGGAGGTGCTGGAGAAGAAGCTGACGGAAGTGCTCTCGTTCTCCTCGCCGGCGGGTTTAGGGCAGCTGTCGCAGGTGCCCCGCAGCGACGGCGCTTCCGGTTTCGATGCTCAGTGCCGCCGCCGTGACGGCCAGAGTCTCGACGTGGAGTTCTGGAGCGAGCTGTTGCGCGACGCTTCCGGAAATGTGGCCGGGATGGTGCACATATTCGCCGACGTGACCGAGCGCAAGGTGCTGGAGCAACAGGTGCGGCATTCGCAGAAGATGGAGGCGGTGGCGCGTCTGGCCGGCGGAATCGCGCACGACTTCAATAATCTGCTCACGATTATCACCGGGTACACGCATATGATGCTGTCCCGCACGGCTGAAACGCACCCCGATGCGGAGGACCTGCGGCAGATGGCGCGGGCCGCCGATCGCGCCACCGAGCTGACGCGGCAGCTGCTGGCATTCAGCCGCAAACAGCTGGTGCGCAGCCGCGTGCTCGATCTGGCCAGCACGGTGCACAACATTGAACCCATGCTGAAGCGCGTGGCGGGCAGTGGCATTGCGATCCGGATCGAAACGGAGCCCGGCGTCAGCCCGGTGCGCGCGGACCCCGGTCAGCTGGAAGAGGTAATTCTCAACCTCACGCTGAACGCTCGAGACGCGATGCCGAACGGCGGCGCGATCTCCATCGGGGTCCGCAGCTGCGACTTCCCGGACCCGCCCGCGGGCTCGCTGATGCCCGCCGGGCGCTGCGTGGCGCTGTCATTCTCGGATACAGGAACAGGGATGACTCCGGATGTGCTGTCGCATATCTTCGAGCCGTTCTTCACGACGAAGCCCCAGGGCAAAGGCACCGGGCTTGGGTTATCCACCAGCTACGGCATCGTGCGCCAGAACGGCGGGCATATTCAGGTCACATCACAGCCGGGCGAGGGCACAACTTTCCACATTTATCTGCCCGCGACCAGCGAGGCCGTGGACGATCAGGGCGAACGCGCTCCCGATCAGGAGATTTACGGCACCGAAACCGTGCTCCTGGTGGATGATGACGAGCCGGTGCGCGGGGTACTGGAAAGCATTCTCCGGCGCCACGGATATTCCGTGCTCTCCTCCGGCAGTCCGGAAGAAGCCGTCGTGTCCTGCGAGCGCCATCCCGGCCCGATTCATCTTCTGGTGACCGACGTCGTAATGCCGCGGTGCGACGGCCCCACGCTGGTCCGCCAGATTCGCTCGCGGCGCGGGGACATCAAGGTGTTATATATCTCCGGGTACTCGGGCACCAGGCCGCCACATCTTTCGGGCGACGAGCGTTTTCTGGAAAAGCCGTTCACGCCGGAGGCGTTCGCGACAACCATCCGCGGTATGCTCAACGCCGAGTCCGTGGCGGGTTAGCCGGCGAGGGTTCCTGGCGCTCGCGCACGCAATATACCGCGGACCTCACGGCCCGTTTCGTGCAAGCCCAGGGCTTGCACCACACGGCATTTCAGGAGAATGCCCAAAGGCCAGAGGCGGGCCAAAGGCCCGCTCCACATTGACTTAGTTGGTGGAGCCGACGTGCTCGGAACGGCCGGCCAGTGGTGTTACCAGCCCGGCTCCGCAGACGCCGACGCCGGTGTTGAGCAGCGCCTGAAGGAAGTTGTAAAAGACGGCGTAAACCATCTGCTCGGTTACCGGCTGTTTGCCTGGGAGGCGGAACGAGGGGGGCAGCTCCTTACGGATTTGCACGCGCACAGCATTGGGGAGCGTTCGGCCGCTGCGATCACGCGCATTCGAAACCGAGAGCGGCGTTTGCAGCACCGCGCCGGTTTGGCCGTCGATATAAAACTGGCAGCGCGAGAACCAGCCGAGGTTGCCGGGATCGGCTGCGTCGAACAACAGCAGCGGCGCCTGGCGGTTGGGGACCTGCAGATCGAGCGACAGCGTTCGCGGGGATTCGTCGATTCGCAGCTCGAAGCCGGCCTGCTTCGCGATATTGGTGACGAACTCCGTCTCCAGTTCGAGCAGCACGAACTTGTGCTCACCGGCCTGCAACACCTGCATAAAGCTCTATTCTAGCCGTTCCCATAAAGCCCGGACAGGACTGAACCGTGGATCTCCATGGCGTCGGGTGTGGCCAGCACGAACAGGACCTCCCGGATTCCGGCGTTGTCGC
>DASRCB010000359.1:0-14354 GCA_035653295.1 Bryobacteraceae bacterium | reverse complement strand
GCTCCTCTCCGGATCGGTACCGCAAGGGATAACGATGCGCATCCAATTAAACGACGAGGACAGCGTACAGGCAGTGAGCTGTAGTCCGGACATCACGTTCCGGGTTGCGGCGAGTGCGTTGAATTGTGGTCCACCGGGCGTCGCGTTCTAAGGACAACGCGTCCGGTCAATCAGTGACGACGACAGAGCAGCCGGGTCCGGCCCGTGCCGCAAGCGGCGCGGGCCCGGGCCTGCCAATCAGAAAGTTCGACAACCACTTTGCCGGACCAGTGTGTCACCACACGTGTTATTGACATCCACTCTTGGGAATGTTATCTATGCATAGGCTATCTTTGCATAGATTGTCATGACAAACGATAAAGGCGACCTCCTCCCCGGCACCCTCGAGATGCTCATCCTCCTGACCCTGCGCCGCGAGCCGCTGCACGGCTACGCCATCGCCCGCGAAATCCAGCAGAACTCCGGCGAACTGCTCAAGGTCGAGGAAGGCTCCCTCTATCCCGCGCTCCAGCGCATGCTCATCGAGGGCTGGATCACGGCCAAATGGGGTACGTCCGCCCGCAATCGTCGCGTGCGGACCTACTCGTTAACCGCCGCCGGCCGCAAACAACTCAGCCGCGAGAAGGAGCGCGTGGGCCGCGTCATCGACGGCCTGACCCGCGTGATGAGGCTCGGCGAAGCATGAAGCGCCTGCTGCGTTATCTGCGGGCAAAGCAGTTTGCCCGCGAGCTTGCGGAAGAAATGCAGGCTCATATCGACGATATGGCCGCCGACCTGATCGCCCGCGGCCTCCCTGCCGACCAGGCCCGCGCCGAGGCTCAGCGTCACTTCGGCAATCAGACCCGCCTCGCTGAAAGGTGCCGCGAGCGCTGGGCCTTCCTGTCCCTCGAGGAGATCGGGCAGGACCTCCGCTACGGCCTGCGGCTGCTGCGCAGGAGCCCTGTCTTCACCATCGTCGCGGCCGCGTCGCTGGCCCTCGGCATCGCCGCCAACACCGTCATCTTCAGCGCCGTGAACCACGTCGTCCTGCACTCGCTGCCATACCCCAATGCCGGGCGGCTGTATTCTGTCCGCGGCCGTTCCGCCGTGCGCGACGACGAACCCATGCAGGTCTCCGCCGCGGATTTCTACGACTGGCGGACGCAGTCGCGTGCCTTCGAATCGTTGTCGGCGTATGCGTCCTGGCCCATGAACCTGACCAACGTCGATGAGCCGGCGCGGCTCGATACGGAACTGGTCTCCGCCAACCTCTTCGCCACGCTCGGAGCGCAGGCGCGCCTCGGCCGGATTTTCCTGCCCAGCGAAGATCGCGAGGACAGCCCGCCGGTGGTGGTCATCAGCGATCATCTCTGGCGCGCGCTCGGAGCCTCGCCGTCCATCGTGGGTCGCGAGCTCACCCTGAACGGCTCGCCGGCGACGGTGGTCGGAGTAATGCCCGCCGCATTTGCCTTTCCCTCGCCGAAGACGGACGCGTGGGTTCCGCTCGCGCTTAGTGCAGCGAACCGCGCCAATCGGGACGGGCGCTGGCTCCGTGTCATCGGCCGCCTGCGGCCGGGCGTCAGCCGCAAGGACGCCGCCGCGGAGTTCGACGTGATTTCGCGCCGCCTCGGGGCGGCGTATCCCAAAACGAATCGCGGCTGGAGCGTGTCGCTGCTGCCATTGCAGGAGGAGATCGTCGGCAATACCCGCGCCATTCTCCTCACCCTTCAGGGCTGCACGCTGATGCTGCTGTTGATCGCCTGCGCCAACGTCGCCAACCTGTTGCTGGCGAGGGCGGCGTCACGGACACGCGAGATCGGCGTGCGCGCCGCCCTCGGAGCCGGGCGGGCGCGTATCGTTCGGCAGATGATCGTTGAGAGCGCGCTGCTGGCCGCCATCGGCGGCGGCGTGGGGCTCACGCTCGCCGCTCAGGGCATCGTGTTCGCAAGGAGGTTCGGCGCCGCGCTGATCCCGCGCGCGAGCGAAATCCATCTGAGCATCGGCGTCGCCCTTTTCACCGCCGGCATCACCATGGCCACCGCACTGGTCTTCGGAGTCATACCCGCGCTGCACGCTTCCCGATTCGACCTGCGCACCCAGATCGCTTCCGGCGCGCGCGGGACGCCGCGCAACGTGGAGCACAAGCGAGGTATCCTCGTAGCGGTCGAAGTCGCGCTTTGCTGCGTTCTGCTCGTCGGAGCGGCGCTGCTCGGCGAGAGCCTGGCCCGGCTGCTCTCCACCGCTCCGGGACTGCGCACCGATCACGTGCTCACGCTTCGCATCACGCTGGCCCATGCGCAATACCCGACCACCTCCGCGCAGAATGCATTCTTCCAACAATTGCTGGATCGCGTGCAGAGCCTGCCCGCCGTGGTCAGCGCAGCGGAAATCAGTGACACGCCGCTGGCCGGCAATAATCCGACTTTCGAATTCGCCATCGATGGCGTCACGCGCGGCCCATCGGATCCGCCGATCCAGGCCGGCCTCCGCGCCATCAGCGCCGGTTATCTTCAAACGGCCGGTATTCCTCTCCTTCATGGCCGCGGTTTCAGCACGCACGACGCGTCGAGCAGCATGCCCGTGGCGATCGTAAATCAGACTATGGCGCACCGATACTGGCCGGGCGCCGATCCGGTCGGCCATCGCCTGCGCTTCAAAGACGAGCAACGCTGGATCACCGTTGCCGGAGTGGCCGCCGACACGAAACACATGGGCCTTAAAGCGGACGAGGGCCCGGTGGTGTACATTCCCTATGCTCAGAAAACGCAGGACTGGCTGGCGTGGACCACTTTGTTCGTGCGCACCTCAGGGGAGCCGATGCAAATGGGTCCCGCGATACGCGGCGCCATTCGTGGGCTCGATCCGAACCAGCCCGTATCGGAGGTCGAGACGCTCGACGATGTGCTGGCCAGCTCGACCCTGCTTCCTCGCTTCACCACCGCTGTGATCTGCGGCGTTTCCGCCCTCGCGCTGCTGATCGCCATTATCGGCATCTATGGACTCCTGGCGTATGCCGTCGCGCGGCGGACGCCGGAGATCGGTGTGCGGCTGACCGTTGGCGCCGCGCCCGCGGAGGTCTGCTGGCTGCTGATCCGGGACGCCATGAGGCGCGTAGCCGCCGGCATCGCCTGCGGCCTGCTGGCCTCGTGGTGGCTTGCAAAGCTCCTCGGGAGTCTGCTCTTCGGCGTGCGTCCGCACGATCCGGCCACCTTCGCCGCCGTGTCAGGCCTGCTGATCGTTGCGGCGGCAGCCGCGGTGCTGGGCCCGGCGCGTCGAGCCATGAGAATCGATCCCATGGCCGCTCTGCGGGCCGAATGAAGCGCGTTAGCCGGCCGCGGCGGGAGCGCGGCGCTGAATGTTCCGGATCATGTTCTGCATCAGCTTCAGCCCGCAGTCCGCTTCCAGCGTGAGAATCGACTCGGGATGAAACTGGACCGCTTCAATCGGTAGTTCGCGATGGCGCACGCCCATGATCACGCCGTCCTCGGTTTCGGCGGTTACTTCGAGGCACGATGGAAACGTCTCGCGTCTCGCGAACAGCGAGTGATACCGCCCGACCTTGAAGTGTTGCGGAAGGCCTTCAAAGACGCCTCGATCGCGATGGCTCACCGGCGAAGGTTTCCCGTGCATGGGGTAATCGAGTACGCCCAGTTCGCCGCCGAATGCCTCAACAATGCCCTGCAAACCCAGGCACACGCCGAACACAGGAATACCTTCCGACGCGGCGAAGCGCACCAGTTCCGGCACGCCGAAATCCGCGGGGCGGCCCGGCCCAGGCGAGATGAGGATCACCGTGGGCGCCAGCTCGCGGATCATCTCGTGCGGAATACCCGCGCGGTACGTCACCACTTCCGCCCCGGTTTGCCGCGCGTAATTGGCGAGCGTGTGAATGAAGCAGTCGTCGTTGTCCACCAGCAGCAGGCGCACGCCTTCGCCGATGCGCTCCGGACCACCTGCGGCGGCTCCGGCTTTCCCCGCCGCGCGCAGCGAGCGGAAGAAGCCCGTGGCCTTGATGCGGCACTCCTCGTCTTCGTTCTCCGGAATTGAATCGTAGAGCAGCGTAGCCCCGGCCGCATAACGGGCGATTCCGTCGCGCAGATGAACGGTGCGGATCAGGATGCCGGTGTTGATGTCCCCGTTGAGCGAGAGCATGCCCACCGCGCCCCCGTACCAGCCGCGCGCGTCCGCCTCCAGGTCTTCGATGGCCTGCGCTGCGGCCTTCTTTGGCGCGCCGATCACCGTCACCGCCCACATGTGCGTGAGGAACGCGTCGAGCGAATCGAAGCCGGGCGCCAGCGTGCCTTCCACATGATCGACGGTGTGAAACAGACCCGCGTACGCCTCGATGAGGCGCCTACCGATCATGCGCACCGAGCCGGGGACGCACACGCGGGACTTGTCGTTGCGGTCCACGTCGGTGCACATGGTCAGCTCCGATTCGTCCTTCGTCGAATTCAACAGCTCGCGAATGCTCTCCGCGTCCCGCAGCGGATCGCCGGTGCGCCGCGTTGTGCCGGAAATGGGGCAGCTCTCGACACGCCGTCCTTCCACTCGCACGAACATCTCCGGCGACGCTCCGACTAATTGCTCGTCGCCAAGCTGGAGCAGGAATTCGTATGGGCTCGGATTGGCGTGCTGGATGCGCTCGAACAGTTCGGACGGGCTCTCGCTGTAGTTGGCGCTGAAGGTCTGGCGCAGGATGACCTCGTAGTATTCGCCCTGCCGCATGCCTTCGCGGACTTCCTCCACCTTGCGCACGTACTCGGCGGTGGTGTGGTCGGAGACGATCTCGGTGGGCTCGCGCCGCGGCGTCGGCGGGACCGGCTCGGCATCGCGCGGCAGCCCCGCCGTGGAGAGGCCATCGCGCTCGAAGTCGTACTCGAACCGCTCCACCTGTTCCTTCTTGCGGTCCACGTACCAGATCTCGTCGCATAGGAACAGGTGCAGGTCTTTCCGCTCGCCCCGCGGAAGCCGAAGCCGGATCGGGTCGAACTGGAACAGCAGATCGTAACCAAACGCGCCAATCAGCGCGAGGCGGTTGTCCTTCGGCGTGCCGAACTCGGTGACGAGGGCGCGCAGGATGGAGAAAACCGACGGCTGCTTGCTGCGCTGCTCTTCGGGGAAAAGCTTTGGGAGCGGCTTCAGCACGCCATGCAGTGCTCCAGCGGTGCGTTCCAGCGCCTCCCAGTGCGGATGCGGCGCGAGAACGGGATACAGCAGTTCGTTGAGGATCTCGCCGCGCCGGTTCAGCGGATGAAATTCAATATTGCGGCCTCGGGCGATGATTTCCAGCGGCGGGGCGAGGGCGGCGATGTCCCAGCGCGAATAGCGTTCCGGATATTCGTAGCCGGAGGAAAGATAAGCGCCGCGGCTTCGGTCGAGCTGGCGCAAAAGGCTCGTCAGGCCCTTGCGATAGGGCGCTTTGGACGCAGTTCGGTGGACAGTAATTCCGCCGGGAGTAGTGTAGCTGAGCCGGGGCACGACCTGGGTTTCTTCAGGATAACAGGAGCAGAAACCGGTCAGCCTTCGGCTTTTACATCCTTCTTGTACTCCGGATGGCGCTCGATCCACCTGCGCACGAAGGGGCAAAGCGGCACGACCTGCAGCCCCTGGCTGCGCGCGTAGTCCAGCCCCGCTCGGACCAGCGAACCCCCGAGTCCATGGCCCTCCAGCTCGGGTGGAACCTCGGTGTGAAGGAAGGTCATGGACCCGTGGTCGCGCCGATAGCTGATGTAGGCGGTCTGCCCATCACGGTTGAGCGTGAACCGCCGCCGTGCTTCGTCATGTTGAACCTCGACCTTAGGATCCGGCACCGCCACCGCCGACCTGAAAGTCGTAACAGACCCGCATCCAGCCGCCCTGATCGACGGCCGGTTTCGCGCACAGGATGTATCCTCCGGGCGAGAGCGGCGCCGCTGGACGCAACGTGTAGCTCTCTCCGGCCCCGCTTTGCGTCAGAGCAATGATGTCCCTGTGCGAGAACGGCACGTCACTGAAAAATTCGTCGCCCCACGGATTGCGGCTCGGCACGCGCAGCACCTCGATGCCGTCGCGCTCCTCGAATTTCGCGAGGACCCAGTCGCTGCCCGGTCCAAAACCCTGGACAGCGATGCTGGGCATCGCATCGCCGATGGCGATTCGTCCCTCACGGGTCACAGGCTGCAGGCGGTCTTCCCGGACAAGAGTGAACAGCGAGTAGTGCGCATCCGCCTGCGTGTACAGCAGCGACGGACGAAGCAGGATGTCGCCCTGCGGTCCGTGCCAGGCGACGGTGCGCGCAATGGGCGCGTTGGTAGTGGCCATGTCCTGGCCCCAGACAATGGCGGCCGGAGCGCAGAGAGCAAGCGAAAGAACGAGGCAGCGCAAGCGCATAGTCGGATACCCCTGTTCCCTTGATGCCATTGGCTCCAAACTGTTGCAGAAGAACAACGGTACCGGGAGTAACGGTGTAACCCTGATGAAACGCAACGCCTGATAGTCTGAAGGACGTGGACGGAGTGATTGTCGTCGACAAACCGGGTGGCTGCACTTCGCACGACGTGGTGAATCGCGTTCGCCGTATCGCCGGCACCCGTCGCGTCGGTCACCTCGGCACGCTCGATCCGCTGGCCACCGGTGTACTGCCTCTGGTCATTGGCCGCGCGACTCGTCTGGCGCAATTCTTCACGTCATCGGACAAGACCTACGATGCGTGGATTCGCTTCGGCTGGTCGACAGACACCTACGACCGCGACGGGCTCGCAATGAGCGACCCGGCCGACCCGTCGTTTTCGCGGACGGAGCTGGAAGGCGCACTGGACCGGTTTCGCGGCGCCTTCGCCATGACTCCGCCGCCGATTTCAGCGAAGAAGATCGGCGGCACTCCGGCGTACAAGCTGGCGCGCAAACAGCAGCCGGTAGAACTGGCGCCCGTGGAGGTGACCGTACATGAGCTGCGCCTGACAGAGTTTGCGCTGCCCCGTGTTCGCCTTACCATTCGCTGCAGCGCCGGCACGTACGTACGCAGCGTCGCGCACGAGCTGGGTGAGCACTTCGGATGCGGCGCTTTTCTGGATGAGTTGCGCCGCACCGCATCGGGCGATTTCACCGACTCTCAGGCGCGTACGCTCGAGGAGCTGGCGCAGCTCGCGGCGGATGGCCGCCTGAGCGAAGCACTCATTCCCGGCTCGCACCTTCTGCCGCAGTTTCCCGCCGAGCTGGTGGACAGCCTCACCGCCGGACAGATTCGGCAGGGCCGCGATTTCCGGGTCTCACCGTTTCGCGTTCGCCCGGAGACGCGCTATGTAAAGGCGGTGAGCAGCGACGGCGATCTGGTGGCCATCGGCGAAGCGCGCCTGCCGCACATCTATCATCCCGTGCTGGTGCTCTGAGCTTGCGCGCCATTGCGGCACTGCTCTTCAGCGTGGGAACGATCGCCGCGCAGGCGACCGACTCCGCCGCTTCTTCGGACCCGCAGCGCTGGAACCTTCATTTTCAAACCACCGGCGTAATGCAGGGGCACGGGCCCTTCGATTCGCCCTACGACGGCCCGCTGAGCCTGCGATCGAAGTGGGAAGCCGAGCCGTCGCTGACCGCCACGATCTACTTCGGGCTGCGGCTATGGAGCGGCGCAGCCGCGTATTTCGATGGCGAGCTGGCCGGGGGCAAGGGGCTGAGCGGGGCTTCGGGTCTGGCCGGAGTCACCAATGGCGAGATCACGCGCGTCGGCTCGCCCACTCCCAAGCCTTACGTCGCGCGCGCCTATCTGCAACAAACGATCGGGCTCGGCGCGGGCAATCCCGATCGCGTGGAAGACGACGAGAACCAGCTCGCCGGCGAGCAGCCGCCGCGCCGCTACACCTTCAATGGCGGCAAGTTCAGCGCCGAGGATTTTTTCGATAACAACACCTACAGCCACGACCCGCGCACGCAGTTCATGAACTGGACCCTGATGTACAACGGCGCGTGGGACTATCCGGCCGACGTGCGCGGGTACACGTGGGGCATGGTGCACGAAGTGACGTTCGATGCCTGGTCGGTGCGCGGCGGAGGTTTTCTCGAGCCGCGCGTGGCCAACGGGCCGAAACTCGATCTGCGGCTGGCGAACGATCATGGCGAGGCGCTGGAGATCGAACACCGGCACTCTTTCGGCGGCCGGGCAGGCAGCGTGCGAGCGCTGGTGTTCGGCAACCACGCCGATATGGGCACGTATCGCGAGGCGCTGAAGCTTGCGCCGGAACAACCGGACGTGATCGCGACGCGGCGCCTCGGGACGGTGAAGTACGGCTTCGGGCTGAATATGGATCAGGCCTTGACGACCAATGTCGGCGTGTTCGCACGGCTCGGCTGGAACGATGGAAAGACGGAGAGCTGGGCCTTCACCGAAGTGGACCGAACCGCCAGCGGCGGCATTTCGGTGAAAGGTGAGGCGTGGGGCCGGCCGCGCGACACTGCCGCTGCGGCGGTGGTGTGCAACGGCATCTCCGGCGATCATGCTTCGTATCTCGCCGCGGGAGGAGTTGGCTTTCTGCTGGGTGATGGCCGCCTGAACTACGGGGTGGAGGCGATCTTCGAGTCATATTACGCATGGAACGTGACGCGCGCGGCCACGCTGTCTTTCGACTTCCAGCACGTGAACAATCCCGGCTACAACCGCGATCGCGGGCCGGTTGCCATTTACGCGCTGCGCCTGCACATAGAGCGCTGACCTAACAGAAATTTACGCAGCTATGAACGAACTTTAATCGCACGCCTGGTGTATGTTCATTTGAGTTGCATATCATTCAAATTGTGTGGGCGGCGATCCTGAGGCTGGCGCTCGTGGCGGGGCTGTGCGGCAGTGTGCCGGTGGTTCCGCGCGTGACCGCGCAGCAATCGCAGGCGCCACCGCAGCAGCCGCAGCCGGAGTCGGAAACATTTTCGGGCACGGTTGTCGAGCTGACCGCGGCGCGATTAACGGTCTCGCGCAGCATTCTCGGAGGCGCCGCTGAACGGCGCAGCTTCGTGCTCAAACCGGACACTCGGGTCGAAGGCAAGCTGCGCGTGAAGGCGCGGGTGACGGTCGGGTTCGTCAATACCGAGGAGGGCGATGTTGCGCGGCTGATCGTGGTCAGGGAGAAGAAGAAGAGTTAGCAGCGGCGCGTATATCGCGGATCTCGAGCACCCGCTTCGGGTAACCGTTTCTCACAAGCTGCAGCATTGCTCGCCCCATCTGTTCCGTAGTCAGCACGTGGTTCGGAAAGGCGCGCCGCAGCAGCGGCAACAGCGGTCGCGTGAGCGTATAGAACACGCGATACATGCGCGTCTTCGATGTCGCCCCATGCAGCGGCTCGATGAATCCCGGGCGGAACATATAAGCTGCCGCGAAAGGCATATTGAGGAGTGCGTTTTCGGTTCTGCCTTTCACGCGCGCCCACATGATTCGACCCTTTTCCGAGATGTCGGTACCGGCGCCCGACACGTACACGAACGTCATGCGGGGATTGAGCCGCGATAAGACGGCGGCTGCGGCAACAGTGATGGCATACGTGATGCGCTCGTACTCGGCTTCGCTCATGCCGCTCGAGGAGACACCGAGACAGAAGAAGCAGGCGTTGACGCCGGAGAGTTCCGCTTCGAGACCTTCGTAGTTCGACAGGTCGGTACGAACGATCTCGCGCAATTTCGCGTGGCGCACGCCGGTGGTCGAGCGGCCGACGACCAGGACGGCGTCGACATC
This sequence comes from Bryobacteraceae bacterium, assembly GCA_035653295.1. Lineage (GTDB taxonomy): Bacteria > Acidobacteriota > Terriglobia > Bryobacterales > Bryobacteraceae > DASRCB01. Next base: position 4,678 of record DASRCB010000359.1, on the reverse strand, counting down.
GGGGGCGAGCAGGCAGTCACGGAGCACGCCCTGGCCGATCATGCCGGTTGCGCCAAACAGCACGATGTTCATCTGGGCCGGGCTCTCAGCCCGCGGCGGGCACTCTGCCAGCCTGGTCGGGCGACGGCGCGTCGCCGGCAGGCGGGCAGAGTGCCGGCCGCAGGCAGAGTGCCTGCCCCACATGCTGTTTCAGTGACACGAGACGGTCCAGGCGGCGTCGTTCCAGCGCAGCTCGTTTTTAAATTCGCGAACGCGCGTGTGCTCGTCGATGAGCAGGTACTCGATGCCGGCCATATCCGCGAAGTCTTCCATGTGCTGCGCGGTGAGCGACAGGCTGAAGCCGGTGTGGTGCGCGCCGCCGGCGAGGATCCACGTTGTCGCCGCGGTTTTCAGACCAGGCCGCGGGATCCAGATCGCGCGGGCGACCGGCAGCTTCGGCAAAGGCTCCTCCGGCGCGACCACGTCCACTTCGTTTACGATCATGCGGAAGCGATTGCCCATGTCCACGATCGATGCATTGATCGCCGGGCCGGTGCGCGAGTCGAAGACCAGGCGCACCGGATGTTCTTTGCCGCCGATGGAAAGAGGATGAATCTGGAGCGACGGCCGGGACGCCGCGATGGTGGGACAAACCTCGAGCATATGCGCGCCGAGCACTTTGCCGCCATCGCGGAGATGGTAGGTATAGTCCTCCATGAATGACGTGCCGCCGTCCAGACCGGCGCTCATCACCTTCATGGCGCGCACCAGCGCGGCGGTCTTCCAGTCGCCCTCGGCGCCAAATCCGTAACCGTCGGCCATGAGCCGCTGCGCGGAAACGCCGGGCAGCTGCTTCAGCCCGTGCAGGTCTTCGAAGGTGTCGGTGAACGCGTGAAAGCCGCCATCGTCGAGGAAGTGGCGCAGCCCGAGCTCGATGCGTGCGGCATCGCGAAGTGACTCGCGCCGCGCTCCGCCCGGACGCAGCGCCTCGACCACTTCGTAGGACTGATCGTAATCGGAGACAAGCCGATTCACTTCGGCATCCGAGACCTGGCCGATGCGCGCGGCAAGATCACCGATCCCATAGCCGTTGACCGAATAGCCAAGGCGCAGCTCGGCCTCGACCTTGTCGCCTTCGGTGACGGCCACCTTGCGCATGTTGTCGCCGAAGCGCGCGACGCGCAGGTTTTGCGAATCGTGCCACGCGGCGGCGGCGCGCGACCAGACGGCGAGGTCTTCCAGCACGCCGGCGTCCTGCCAGTGCCCCACGATCACCTTCCGATTCCGCCGCATCCTGCTGCCGATAAACCCGAACTCGCGATCGCCGTGGGCGGACTGGTTCAGGTTCATGAAATCCATGTCGATGGTGGACCACGGCAAGTCGCGGTTGAACTGCGTATGCAGGTGCGCGAGAGGCCGGCTCAGCGCGCGCAGGCCGCCGATCCACATCTTCGCGGGCGAAAAGGTGTGCATCCACGCGATCACACCGATGCAGTTCTTCGCGTGATTGGCTTCGAGGCAGAGCTCACGGATCGCTTCCGGGGTCTTCATCACCGGCTTGCAGACGATCCGAACGGGAATGGGCGGGCGCGAAAGGCCGCGGGCGATTTCCTGGGAATGCTCAGCGACTTTGTCGAGCGTGCTTTGGCCGTACAGATCCTGGCTGCCGGTCACGAACCAGGCTTCGAGGGCGGACAGATCGATCATAGTCCGATGATAGTCAGGCGCGGCTCAAGGCGCCGAGCGGAACGGTGACGCGGGAAGACCCGCGCCGTTGAAGAGATTACAGTCGGGATTGTCGGCCCAGCCGTAACGGACTTCGGTGGGGCTGGTCACCTGAGCGCTGGAGACAACGACGGTCTCGCCATCGACGCGCGCTTCGGCGGGAACGAACTTGCCATCGCGGCCGGCGATCTCGAAGCCGCGCAGCGGGCCGCCTCCGTGCGCGGCCAAACCGGATTGCGCATGATCGAACCAGACGCGCATGGCCCCGTTTTCCGGGCGCGCGGCGCGGAACAGCGGACCGGAGTATTCCAGCTTTTCGCCATACGCTATGGCGCGCGCGGCGAGCGCAAGGCGCAGGCCCACATCCTGCTTGTCCTTCGGGTGGATGTCGTCAGGCGCACCGATGTCGATGGTGACGGCCATTCCGGTGTTGACCAGAGACAGCGTCTGCAACTGGGCCTCGCGCAGCTCGGGCCAGCCGGGTCCGCCGCCGGCTTTGAAGTTCGCGAGCTGGACGAAGAGGAAGGGGAAATCGCCCACGGCCCAGGCGCGGCGCCAGTCGGTGATCATGGTCTCGAACAGGCGCGCGTAGAGCGGCGCGCGTTCGACGGATGCGTTGCTCTCGCCCTGATACCAGATGACGCCGCGAATGGGAAACGCGGTAAGCGGCGCGATCATGCCGTTCCACAGCCCGGAGGGCATCCACTCGTTTTGCGTGTTGGCGGCCCAGGGGCGCTCGGGCGCGGGCTTGCCCTCCGCGCGGGCGCGTTCGATGGCGGCGCGGTAGTCAATTTCCCGGCGCTGCTCGTTAGCGGCATGCTCTTCGGTCATGCGCGCCCATTCAGCGAAGACGGGCATGAGGCCGGCATCGGCGGAGATGGCGCCGAGACGGGTCCACGTGTCAGCGGGCGTGCCGCCCCAGTTCGATTCGATGAGGCCGATGGGCACGTGTTGCGTATCTTCGATCTGGCGCGCGAAGAAATACGCAACAGCGGAGAAATCGGCGGCGCTGTCGGGCGTGCACTGAGCCCAGGGGTTGGCCTCGACATCGGTGGCGGGATAGAGCTCCGACCTGCGCTTCACGAGGAAGAGGCGGATACGCGGGTGAGTCGCCGCCGCGACTTCGGCCCCGCCATTCACGGCATTCTTCAGCGGGAACTCCATGTTCGACTGGCCGGACGCAACCCAGACATCACCCACGAGAACGTCACTGATGGTGATGGAATTCGCTGCGCGGGCGGTGAGCTCGAACGGACCACCGGCTTCACCGGGCGGCAGATACACGCTCCAGGAACCGAGATCGTCCGCGGCGGCGGCGCGCGTTTGTCCGCGAAATGTCACGGAAACGCTCTCGCCCGGATCGGCATGGCCCCAGACGTGAACCGGCTGGCCGCGCTGGATGACCATGTGATCGGTGAAAACGGCAGGCAACGTCACTGCTGCATGCAGGCAGAGGAGCGGTGTGAACGGAAGAGCAGTGCGGAGGAATCGGGTCATGATCAAGATCGATAATACTGCGCGGCGCGGCAACTATCCTCGCGGCGGCGCATCGAACAGCCGATGAGTGATTCCGCGGCGGCTGGAATGCTGCGCTCTCTGCGCCATCGCAATTTCAGGTTGTTCTTCACCGGGCAGCTGATTTCGCTGGTCGGCACCTGGATGCAGACGGTGGCGGAATCGTGGCTGGTGTACCGCCTCACCGGGTCGGCGGCGATGCTGGGGGTAATCGGTTTCTCATCGCAGATTCCGGTGTTTCTCTTCGCGCCGATCGGCGGCGCCGTAGCCGACCGTTACAACCGCCAGTACGTGGTGATCGGAACGCAGACGGCGGCGATGCTGCTGGCCGGCGTGCTGGCGTCGCTCACGCTTACGGGCGTGGTTCAGGTATGGCATGTCGCGGTGCTGGCCGCGTCACTGGGCGTCGTGAACGCGTTCGATATTCCGGCGCGCCAGTCGTTCATCGTGGAGATGGTGGGCCGCGAGGACCTGCCCAACGCGATCGCGCTGAACTCGTCGATGTTCAACGGAGCGCGGATCGTTGGGCCGGCGGTGGCGGGCGTGCTGGTGGCGGCCATCGGCGAAGGCTGGTGCTTCGCGGCGAACGCGATCAGTTACATCGCTGTGATTACCGGGCTGTTCATGATGAACGTTCCGCGCAGCGCGCAGAAGCCGGTGGGATCGGCGGTGCAGCGGATTCGCGAAGGCTTCAGCTGGGTGGCGCGCAACGCGCCGATTCGCGACATCCTGCTGCTGCTGGGAAGCGTGAGTCTGCTGGGCATGCCGTTCTCGGTGCTGATGCCGATATTCGCGGATCGCATTCTGCACGGCGGCGCATCGGGACTGGGCATTCTGATGGGGGCATCCGGAGTTGGCGCCTGCGCCGGCGCGCTGACCCTCGCGGCGCGGCGTGGCGTGCGCGGGCTGGGAAGCTGGGTGATGATTGCGTGCGGCGGGTTCGGCGTGTCGCTGGCGTGCTTCTCGCTGTCGCGCGTGTTCTGGCTGTCGGCGGTGCTGCTGGTTCCGGTGGGCTACTCGATGATGGTGCAGATGGCGTCGTCGAACACGCTGATCCAGACTTACTCGCCGGATTACATACGCGGGCGGGTGATGGCCGTGTACTCAATGATGTTCATGGGCATGGCGCCGCTGGGTTCGCTGCTGGCCGGATCGCTGGCGCACCAGCTGGGCGCGCCGGAAGTGGTGCTGGGCAGCGGCATCGGCTGTGTGATCGCGGCGGCGGTGTTCGGCCGCCGTTTGCCGAAGCTGCGCATAGCGGCGCGGGAGATGATTCTGGCGCAGCAGATGGTGGCGGGTAATCCGGCTGAGGAAGTTACTGCGACGGGGACGGAGGAGGAGTAAGTTGGCGGGGGGATTCGGGTGAAGGCGGGTAAGATATCACGATGGGCCGCTGCGATGTTTTTCGTGGGCGCGGTCTAGTACCGCTGCTGACGATTGGCTGAGCATTCGCGATGGC
>DASRCB010000358.1:0-52395 GCA_035653295.1 Bryobacteraceae bacterium | reverse complement strand
GCTCCTCTCCGGATCGGTACCGCAAGGGATAACGATGCGCATCCAATTAAACGACGAGGACAGCGTACAGGCAGTGAGCTGTAGTCCGGACATCAGGTTCCGGGTTGCGGCGAGTGCGTTGAATTGTGGTCCACCGGGCGTGAAAACAACGCGTCCGGTCAATCAGTGACGACGATAGAGCAGCCGGGTCCGGCCCGCGTCGCAAACGGCGCGGGCCCAGGGCCTGCCAATCAGAATTTCGACCCACCACTTTCAGGGCGAACTGTGCCCTCTTCCCCACATCACCCATCACTCGACATACACGCGCTTCACCCGCGCGCTGATGCCGCACAGGATGGAGTAGGAGATCGTGCCGGCGGCGCGCGCAATCTGCTGCGCGTCGATGCTCACGTTTCCCTCACTGCCCAATAACATCACCGAATCACCGGGCTTCAGGTCCGGCGCCGTTGTCGCGTCAATGGTGGTCAGATCCATGGACACGGCCCCAATGATGGGAACCGTCCGTCCGCGCGCGATAACTCGTCCGCGATTTGATAGCCGGTGTGGTATCCCGTCGGCATAACCGGCGGCAAGCACCGCGATGCGCATCGGCGCGGGTGCGCGGAACATGCCTCCATATCCGATCAGAGCCCCCTGCGGCAGATCCTTGACCGCGAGCACCGAGGCCTTCCAGGTAAGCGCGGGCTTTACCTCCAGAATTCTCCGCGGCGCCGTTCCCCGCGCGATCGGCGAGACATAGCCGTAGATGGCGTGCCCCGGCCTCACCATCTTCTGCCATGCGTTGCGCCGCCCGTACGCCACCGGAATGGTGCTGGACATGTGCAGATACTCGGGGGAAATGCCGAGGGCGGCGAGTTCGGTCGCCAGCCGCGCGAACTGCATCAGCTGATCCTCCGTCTGCGTGCCGGAGTAATCCGCGGCGGACGCGAAGTGCGTCATCAGCCCTTCCAGCCGGGCCGCGCTGGTGCGGCCCAGCGCCTCCGCAATCTCCGCGGCGCGCGCGCGAGTCCCGAGCCTGCCCATCCCGGTGTCGGCTTTGAGGTGATACGGCGCGCTGGTTTGCCGCGCGATACAAAGGCGGTCCCACTCCTCGATGTCCTCCAGGGAGTGGATCACCGGAGTGAGATTGTAATTGAGCAGATCCTCGCGCTCGGCCGGAAGAAAATCGGCCATCACCAGAATGCGCGTGCGCACGCCGGCGTCGCGCAGCGCACAGCCTTCCTCCACGCTGCTGACCGCGAGCCAGCGAGTCCCCTCCGCGACGAGCCGCCGGGACACCTCGATCGCGCCATGCCGATATGCGTCGGCCTTTACCACCGGCATGACTTCCACGCCCGAGCCGACAACGCTCCTGACAGCCTGGAAATTGCGCGCGATCTGCCCGAGCGAGACCTCGACCCACGAACGGTATGCACTCACGTTTACATACTAGCGGCCGGGGTGCTTCGCCCCGCCAGTCGCAGCAGCAATTCCTCATATCGGTCGGTAACCGCCTCCCAGCCGTACCGCTCACGCACTCTTTCGAGAGCGAGGCGGCTAAGCCGTTCCCGCTCCTCCGGATCCATGGCGAGCGCATCGCGCAGGCGTTCGGCCAGATTGCCGTGCGTAAAGGGGATGCCGATCCCGCCCGCCACCTCCGCATTCTCCGGCGTGTCCAGATAAAGCACAATGGCGCCGCGGCCCATGGCCTCGATCAGGGCGGGATGCGTGCCGCCCACTTCGGTGGCATGAACGTACGCAAACGAGTGGGACTGCAGCTGGTGATAGCCCTCGCCATAGATCGCGCCTGGTATAACGATTCGTGGATCGCGCGTGTCGCGCACGCGAGCGATGTAATTCTGCGCGTACGGCGCGTCGCCGACCAGCGCCAGGCGAAGGTCCGTGCGCACCTGCTCGAAGGCTTCCCGCACCAGAAGCGCGTTATTCTCCGGCTCCATCCGGCTGACGTACAGGAAATAGCGTTCTCGTTCGAGCCCGAGCGGCCCCAGGGCCCCGTCCGCTTCGATCCTGCCGGTCTCGGCGCCGTACGGAATGAACGTGGACTCGCGGCCATAGCGCGCGCGGTAATATTCAGCGATCTTCTCCGCGTCGGTCACGATCGTGGTGGGAAACACTGTGGCCATGCGCTCGGACAGCAGATACCAGCCGCGCGCCAGCCGGTTCCACTTCTTTCGTTTCCGCTCCAGACCGTCCACGTTCAGCGCGACAGGAATGCCGGCCACCCGCGGCCACGGTGTGAACACGGCGTTCGCGGCATTGCAGTAAAGCGCGGCGTCCGCGCGGCGGAAGAGCAGATGCAGCGTGCAGAGGAACGTATGCGCCACGGTGTCGAGATACTTGTGCCGGATGGTGGGCAGCCACACCAGTTCGACGCCGCGCCAGAGGCGTTCCGGATGCCGCGACCGGCAGTACACGCGAACCTCGTGCCCGCGAGCGGCCAGACGCGTCGAGAGCTCCTCGGCGAAGGTCTCGAAGCCTCCGTAATTTGCGGGAATGCCGCGTGTGCCGGCGAGGGCGATGCGAAAAGGCCGAACCGTCTCAGCCCCTGGCTAGTTTGGCGGTCCGCGTTGCCGTCCGCGCCGGAGGACGCGCCGGTTCGCTGACCGGGCTGTAGGAGAACCAGCGGGCCATGTAGTCGTCGGTTACCCGCCGGCGCTGCATGATCGCGCGCCGCTTCTGCATCACGCGCCGCCAGTTTCGAAGCACATAACCAAAGGCGCGCAGCGAGCTCTGCTCGCGAATGAGACAGCAGCTCAGTACGATGCAGTCGCGCACCGTGATCGAGAGCCAGTTGCGGCGATAAACGTTGCCGGTGATGTTCTTGATGCGCATCAGGAAGCGGTTCTTCACCGAGTGCATGTTGATTTCCGGCGGAAGAGCGCGGCGGTTGCCTGGCAGAACGTTACGCACATGGTAGCCGCGCGCGTGTGGAGTATAGATGCAGCGCCAGCCCAGCAGCTGCGCGCGCCACGCAACATCCGCGTCTTCGCGATACACGAAGAAATCGGGATCGAAGAACTCGCCGTCCACGGCCACATCGTCAATCATGGCGCGCCGGTACAGCGCGGCCGCGGCCGTGGCGCCGAAGACGTACTCATGCTTCAGATAATGGCCGTTGTCCACTTCCTGGCTGCCGCGGTCCAGGTGCCGCAGCATGGGCGTGAAGTAGATCCCCGTGGAGTCCACCAGCGGCTTCTCGGGAAGATCGAAGTTCGAGAGGATGGTCAGCAGTTTCCCGCACACGGTGCCAACGCCGGAGTCGATGCGGCTGGCCTCCACCAGAGACTGAATGAAGCCGGGAAGCAGCAGCACATCGGGATTGAGCGTCAGCACCCAGTCGCCCGAGGAGATGCCGATGGCCTGGTTCTGCGCCGCCGCGAAGCCGATGTTCTCGTCGTTGTAGACGATGGTGCAGCGATCCTCGAACTGCTCCAGGATATCGGTGGTTCCATCGGTGGAGGCGTTGTCGATCACGATCACTTCTTTGTTGGCGTATCTCTGTTCGAGAACCGACTCCAGGCATCTGCGGATAAAGCGGCCGCTGTTGTAAGTGACAATCGTGACCGACACCCAATCCGTTGAGACCATTTAGTCTGTCATTCCTGTGTCTGTAATAAGAATGTTCCCGTGGTACCGTCGTTGCGCCCAATCCCGGGCAGGCGATCCGGGCTCAGCATGCGATATCCGGAACATGGCCCGAAGCCATGCAGGCGGCCGCGGCGCGAATCACCGCGGAATAAACCCTGAACGGTTTCAGGCTCCGCGACGCTGCTGCTCCGGCGACTGCCCGGAGAACGGAACCCAGAATCACCGCGGCGCCGACGATTCGCCGGGGACCGCCGGTGAAATGCTTCGCCGCATACTTCAAAAGGCTAGCATACCAGTACCTCTCGCGGCATTCTCGCGAAAGCCGCATTACACTGTGCCCGCCTTCGTGCCACGCGCGCACGGTGGGAACCAGGAGAATGCGGAAGCCAGCCATCTTTGCACGCCTGCAGAAATCCACGTCTTCAAACCACACCGGATGAAAACGCTCATCGAAGCCGTTCAGCGCGCTCCACGCCTGTCGGCGGAAGAGCAGAAATGCGCCCGCTGGTTGATCGACTTCGATTGGCGCCGCGAGGTTTCGACCAAGGTCAAGGTAACGGTAAGCCCGGTTCACCGGATTCCACGGCGCCAGGCGATTGATTCCCAGAGTTTCGAAGGCCAGCGCCGCTGCGGTTGGGAAACGGCGGACGGTAAAGCCCTTCTGCGTCTCTCCGCTTTTGTCCACGAGCAGGCCGGCGGCTATGGCGCACGATGCATCCTTGTCGAGGACCGAGCCCAGCGGCGCCGGCGCATCCAGCAGGCGCGTATCCGGATTCAGCAACAGCAGGTAGTCGCCCGAGGCGGCCTTCACAGCCTGATTGACTGCGCCGGCGAAGCCGCGATTCACGGAATTCTCGATCAGGCGCACGCCGTCATGCCGTCTCACCCGCGCGGCGGTGTCGTCCCCGGAAGCGTTATCGATCACCAGCACCTCGAGCCCGCGACACGATTGCAAACATGCGTCGATCACCTCTCCGGAGTCGTGCGTCACGACAATTACCGTGGTGCTGCTCATGTAAGCGCGAAATAGAACTTCCAGTACGGATCGAATCCGCTGCTGCGCTGCAGTTCGAGGATTTCGCGCTCACCGGTAGTCAGCAGACGCCGGAGCGCGTCTCCGGGGGTACAGTCCACCGGGCGTATGCTCCGGAACCGGCGTATTCCCGCCCACTTACCTTTCGCGTATGCCCATCCGGCGCCGTGCCGGGCGGCAACTACGCCCCAGAGCAAGTGGCTCACCAGAAGCGGCCAGGCGTACCGCAGCAGTAAATCCGCTGAATAATATTTGGCTGCGAGGAACAGCTGATTGCGCGCGATGCGCCGCACTGTGTCAGGATTCCACCGGCCCAGTGTCGCACTGCCCTGATGCCGCGCCACCGCCTCGGGCACATAGATGCCGCGGAAACCCGCCATCGCGCAGCGCACGCCCAGGTCGACGTCCTCGAGGTATGATTCAAACCGCTCGTCCAGCAGACCCGTTACGGAAAAAACCGAACGGCGGAAAACAGCGGCGGTCAGCGGCGCGAGAGCGATTTCCCGGCGCTCGCTCCACAGCGGGCCATCGCGCCTGCCTTGCCCGCACCGCCAGGCGCACGCTCCCCGGCAGAGCGCGTCCCATGTGCCATCGATCAGTTCCGGATGCCCGGCCTGCAGCAGTTTGCCCGTGGCGAAAGCGTACTCGCCGTCCGACAGTGCCGCGACCAGGGTCGCCAGCCACGCCGGCGGCAGCTCGACGTCGTTGTTCACAATGGCGATGAGCTCGCCGCAAGCCGCTCCAATCCCGAGATTGACCGCCCGGCTGAACCCGCCATTTCCGCCGGTGTGGACAACGCGTGCTCCGGCTTCGGCCGCGATGGCGGAAGACTCGTCGCTGCTGCCATCATCGGCCACGATGGTTTCCAGCGGGCGCAAACTCTGGCTGGCGACATCGGCCAAAATGCGCCTGAGCAGCGTCTTACCAGTTCGATGTGGAATAACGACCGATACCCCGGGCGCCGCGCCGATCACGTGTTCCCAGGCTATCATGTGGCAATGAAAGCCTTTGCGTTGGCGGCGCTGCTCGCCGGCGCGGCTCTTGCGGTGAACCCCGCGCTGGTCGCGGTGCACACGGTTTATCTTTTGCCCATGGCCAGCGGCATGGATCAGTTCCTCGCCGGCCGTCTGACCGCGCGCGGTGTTCTCCAGGTGGTCGCGGATCCGCAGCACGCGGACGCCGTATTCACCGACCATCTCGGCGAATCGTTCGAGGACCGTATGAACGAGCTGTACGCGCCGCCAAAGAAGGCCGAACAAGCGTCGTCGAACCAGTACGCGTTCGACGCGCCGCGGCCTCCCGTTTCGAGTTTCAGCCGCGGGCGCGGCGCGTTCTTCCTGGTGGATCGCAAAACCAGGGCGGTGCTGTGGTCCATCTACGAGCAGCCCAGGGGAACGAGGCCGCAGCAGCTGGAGTACACCGCCGATCGCATCGCGCGGGAGTTGTCCACCAGCATGGAAAAGGCCCGCAAAGGGAAGCGTTAGCGCGAGGGCTGCAGGCGCACCGCGCCGGCGCGGTAATCGAGCGTGAGCTTCAGGCCCGCCAATGCCGGCATTCCAAGGATCCCGGACTGCTGAAGACCTTCTTCGTCGCTCAGCGACCGTAAACTGATCGCCGCCGTGTTCGCATCCTGCTCGCGCACGCCCGCAAAGGCGAAGCTCATCGCGCCGGCGCGTTCTACCTGCCCGACTCCGCCCTGCACGCCGGTGAGGAGCAGTCGAGCATTGCCGTGGAGCTTGCTCGCGTCGCGCGCGACGTCGATGTCGATGAGGTCCAGCGCGGCGCCGGTGTCGAGCAGAAACAGGCTTACTTCCGCGCCGTCGTCGATTCGAGTGGGCGCCATGAGCAGGTGCCCCCGGCGAAGCACGCGATGAAATCCTGGCGGCGGCTCCGCGGCATCCCGCGGGCTGTCCGCATCCGGCAATCCGTCTTCATAAGGCGTGAGGCGCAGCACGAGCCGTCGCGGGTCGATCTCGATCACGAAATCCGAAAAGACATCGGTTCCGATGATTCCGTCGTGTTCCGGCGTCCTGGCCGCATCGAAGATCTGGACGGGGTAGTTGCTCAGCGCCAGGCCGCCCGCCTCCACTGCGCGCGCCAGGGCGGTAAACGAATTCGCCGGCTTTCCATCGCCCACGCCGTGCGCCTCCGTTCCTTCCCGCTCCAGTTCTTCGAGTCCGGCTTTTCTCGCCGCCTTCCGCGTGAGCGAGATGCCGTCCGCGCCCGTATCGAGCAGCAGCGTGGCCGTGTAATGGTTATTGAAGCGCACGCGCAGGCCGAGCGTCGCGGATGGCCTGCTCGAAAGCGTCAGGAGGTTCAGTTCGTATGGCCGGTACGGGCTCTCGAGGACGCGCGTGCTGCGATCACCAAGCGCTTTGTCCGCGACGATGTGTGCGCGCAAATCGCGCGCCTCGCGTGTGGAGGCGTCCAGAAAGCCGAGCGCGCGCTCCAGAGCCGCGATGTGCTCGGGGCCGTGCGTCGCGTCGGCGCAGGCGCGGATGAGCTCGGGATCGCCCGGCTGCGATTTGCAGGCAGCCATCTCCAGCGTGCGGGCGGTGGCGAACCGGGACCAAAGGGCGTGGATCGCGGCCATTCCGTGCAGCGCTCCGGCATAATTCGGATCGGCTTTCAGCGCGGCGCGGAACTCGCGTTCGGCGGCTGTGATGTCGCCGCGTCGGAAAGCCACCCGGCCCAGCGCTGTCTCGACCGGGGCCGCGCCGGGCGCATGGTGCGCCGCTTCATCGGCGGCCACAAATGCCTCGCCGCTTCGGTGCGCTTCGAGCAGCGCGCGGACGAGCCCGTCCCAGCCCTCAGCCCACGCAGGATCGACGGCCAGGATTTGACGATAGGATTCGGCGGCGTGGTTCCAGCGCGCGGCGTACAGGTCGGCCTGAGCAGAGGCTCGGGAAGGCGCCTGCACCGAGGCGGCTAAAGCCGCCGCGGCGATCACCGATAGGATAAGCGTGCGGATAGCTGTATTCTGCCACACGCTGTTAATTGGCGGTGGCTCACTCTAGCCCGTCGGCTCGGCTAGTTTGCGGGCGGGAGCGCAATGTCGTCCGCAACAAAAGCCGTGATCGGTGTCCCCTCTTTCACTTCGATCTCTTTCCCATGCTTGATGAGACCGACAGGGCCCAGAAGCACGGTCAGAGCGATGGCCGATCCCGTCTTGTCCTCGCCGGTTCGTCCCTTGGTGCCGCGGATTCGTACCTTCGTACCGCCAGCCTTGATGGTCTCCAGGCGGACGTTCAGTTCGCCACCCTTGCCCATAAAACCGGCGCGCTTAACGTTTGAAACAGTCCCAAATGCCTTGGCGCCGGCCTTGATTACAACGACATCGCCGACTTTAACGTCGTCATCGAGTACGAACTCCACGGGATCGTCCAGCGCGGCGGTTTTGGAGCTCAGTTCCTGGGCGAACTTAAGCCTGAGTTCTGTACCCTCCGGGAGCGTGACGGTAGGGCTTGCGGCGATGGCTATTCCGCAGGTCGCAAAAACCGCCAAAAGCGACACAATAATCCTTAACATCAGATTCAGCTCCTTATTGAATCAATTGACCGCGGCCGCCATTCGTTTCATTTGGCAATCACGGACGTCGAGTTTGTAAAACCGAATAAGGCAGTATACGCTGCTTTACCACGCGCCGCAACATTTCGCCCGTCAATCCGCACCGCCAGCCGGCTGGCCCGGCGGCGGTAGTACGCCAGCCCTAAGCTTTTCCGCGTTTCCGCCGATAGAGACCTCAGGTATGCTGCAGGTCCGCCGGCCGGAAGAGCTCGATCCCGAGGCTGTACTCGCGCAGTTCAACAAGCTGATCCAGGAGTTGCTGCGCGGCAACATCAGCCGCAACACGTTCCGTCCGTGGGAGATCGAGATCCTGCTCGACATCGAGGCCTGCGACCTGCGCGATGGCTCCCGCCGTGAGACCCTGCGCCGCTATCAGAGGGCTGTGCAGCGGCACATGGACAAGGGTGGCCGGCGCCCGCTCAAGCTCTCGGAATACCTCGACCAGCGCTCGCGCAAGGCCCTGAAAACGGCCTGACGCGCCAGCCTGAGCTATCCTGAGGGGGTATCGCATGCCGACGCCTCCGCCCCAATCCGACAACAAGACTCACATGGTGTATTGTGTGAAGCTTCAACGCGAGCTGCCGGGTCTTGACGAAGTGCCGTTCGAGGGGCATCCGCTGGGACAGCGCATCTACGACAACGTCTCGAAAGAAGCCTGGAAGATGTGGGTGGAGCGCATGAAGATGATCATGAACGAATACCGGCTCAATCTCGGCAACCCCGAGGCGCAGGAGTTCCTGCTCCAGCAAATGGAAGAGTTTTTCTTCGGCGAAGGCGCCGCCATGCCGCCGGGCTACGTGCCCCCCGGCGCCGGGCATTGATTTCTTAGCTGCGGGTTAGCTGCGGGCGAAATAAAGCGCCGCCGCGCGTTCCAGTTCGGCGCGGGTCATCTGCGGCGGACGCCCTTCGTATTTCCCGATCGAGGCCAGGATGTTGCAGATGTCCTGGGGATAGCAGGCGCGCAGTTCTGTGCGCCCGTCGCGCAGGCAAAGGCGCCGCAGCTGTTCCGCGCTGTCCGTTTCGGGAATGATGCCGCGCGAGGCCACCACGCGCTGGAAGATGAGGTCGAAGGAGCGTTCGTCCACCGCGTCCACAAAGATCTTGTTGTGAATGCGGCGCAGGAAGGCCTCATCGGCAAGGTCGCTGGGGTCGAGGTTGGTCGAGAACACCACCATCAGCTCGAACGGAATCTGGAACTTCACTCCATAGCGCAGCATGAGGTAATCCACGCGCCGGTCCAAAGGCACGATCCAGCGGTTCAGCAGATCGCGCGGCGACATGAGCTGGCGGCCGAAGTCATCGATGATGAAGATGCCATTGTTGGCCTTCATCTGCAGCGGCGCCGCGTAGATGCCGGAGGTTTCGTCCAGCCGCAACTCCAGCATGCTGGGGATGAGCTCGCCACCCACGACGATGCACGGCCGGCGGCAAAGCACCCAGCGTGGATCGATATCGGCGTCGGCGCCGTCCATGCGATGATGCACCACCGGGTCATACAGGCTGATGATCTGGCCGTCCACTTCCACGGCGTGCGGCATCAGGATGGTATCGGAATAGACGCGCAGCATGCGCTCGGCGAGGCTGGTCTTCCCGTTCCCCGTCGGGCCGTAAACAAAGATTGAATTCTGCGAGATCAGCGCCGGGCCCAGCTGGTCGAGAAGGTGGTCGGGAACAACCAGGTCCGAAAACGCGGCGCGGAGCGCCTTGCGGTCGATCTGCACGCGCGCCGCCTGGGCGCGAGTGGCGTTGTGATAATCGCGCAGGGAAACGGGCGCCGCGCCGGCGTACTGGCTCAGCTGGAAGCGCTCGGCCGCCATTTGCTTTCCCGCCGCGGACAGGCTGAAGGCATAATCATTGCCCTGCATGCCTTTGACTTCCACCAGCTGCTGTTGCCGCATCTGCTGGAAAACGGTGTTGACGATGGAAACGGCCAGCCGCAGCGCGGTGGACAGCGATTGCAGCGTCGAAGTGCCTTCCAGCAGCGAACGCCGCAGCATGAGATCCATCACCAGCGATTGCGGAATCGCGAGCTGGTCCAGCGTCTGCGGGATACTTGGAGCGAATGCCGGTTTGGCCGGTGCGAAGGTAGCCGCCATGTCGTCCTATACATCGGCAGTCCGGCTTCATTTGTTTATACACGCCCGCGGCGGCGGAATCGTCAGGCTTAGGTGGGACTGCGGGTCCTGATAACTGTCGGTGTGCTTGGCTGCGTCAGCGCCGCCCTGGCCGGCACGCGCGGCGACGCCGAGCGTATCGCCGCCCAGGCCATGGCCGCCGAGCGGGCCCATCAGATCGTGCAGGCCTACGCGCTGTACAACGAGGCCCTGCGCCTGGACCCCGGCAATCACGATTACCTGCTGCATATCCACAAGCTGCGGCCGTTCGCCGAGCTCGCGGCCCCCAAACCGAAACGGGCGGCGGGGGTGGAAGGCGGTCATATCACCGAGGCGGAACTGGCGGAGGCGCGGCGCCCCCAGCCCCCCGTCTCCCTCGACGCCAGCGCCGGCCGCCAGGAATTCGATCTGCGGGGCGATGGCCGCGCGCTGTTTGAAGCGGTGGCTGGCGCGTTCGGATTGAAGGTGGTATTCGATCCGGACTACCAGGCCGGTAACAGCATTCATTTCCAGCTCACGAATGCCGACTATCGAATGGCGCTGCATGCGCTCGAGGCGGCGACGAACTCATTTGTCATCCCCGCCACACCGCGCCTGATCTTCGTAACCAACGACAGCCAGGAGAAGCGCACGCGGTACGAGCGCACGATGAGCATTCTGATTCCGATCCCGGACACGGTCACGGCGCAGGAAATCCAGGAGCTGGTGGCCGCGGTGCGGGGGGCGCTGGAGATCCAGCGCATCGTCGTGGATAACCAGCTTCATGCCGTGCTGCTGCGGGATAAGGTTTCGAAGGTTCGCCCAGCGGAGGCGCTGTTCCGCGAGATGATGCTGCCGCGGGCGCAGGTGGAACTCGGCGTGGAGCTGCTGACCTCCGATCGTTCCGGCTCGCTCACGTGGGGCTTCGCTCTGCCGACGTCTTATCCGCTGGTTGCTTTCACCTCGCCGCGCGGGTTCCTCGGCCTGCCCTTCATTCCGCCCGGGTTCGTGAATTTCATGACTTTCGGTGGAGGAGCGTCACTCATCGGCATCGGGGTGACCAATGCGAAGCTGTTCGCCTCAGCGACGAAATCGATCGCCTCCAGCATGTACGAGGCCACCATGATGGCCTCCGATGGCATGCCCGCATCGCTGCACGTGGGCTCGAAATACCCGATCGAGACGGCGCTGTACACGACCCAGACGGGGTCCAGCGGCGGCTTCGGGATTCCCCCTCCCACTTTCCAGTTCGAGGACCTCGGCCTGAGTCTCAAGGTCACGCCGCACGTGCATGGAACCGGGGAGATGACCCTTGATGTGGAGGCGGAGTTCGAGCTGCTGGGCTCGGGAAACCTGAACGGCATTCCGGAGCTGGACAACACGAAATACCAGTCCTCGGTACGGCTGCGTGACGGACAGTGGGCTGTCGTGACAGGGCTGCTCAACGCATCGCAAACGAAAAGCCTGAACGGGATTGCGGGACTGGCCAGCATCCCGGTGCTGGGCCCCATGCTCAGCACCAACGCCTCGAAGAACGACCGCAGCGAGACGCTGATCGTGATCAAGCCACGCCTCCGCTCGCTGCCGCCGTACGAAGCGGCGACCCGCGCGCTGTGGACCGGCAGCGAAGGCCGGCCGCAGAGCGATCTGTGATCCCCCGCGCCGTCACCGCGAAAAACCTGCGTGAAAGGCGTGCACGGCCGCCCGAAACCGCATACAATGGGCCTGTCAGCGCCCGCAGGTGAAAAAAAGCCCGAAAAACACGCAGTTCGGGGCCTCGCGCCCCTTTACACCGGGCGCAAACGCAGCTATCATCACGTTGTAAACAGAATTGAGCTGTTTTGTTTTAAACACTGTAGTGAAGATTTGGAAGGAGAACAGGACGACATGGCAGCAGCCACCCGTATGACGCAGTCGCAGATGATTCGCGAGCTGGCGGAGAGCAACGGAGTACCGACCAAGACCGCGCGGCAGTTCGTCACCAGTTTTGCCGAGCTGGCAGTGCGCGAGACGAAGAAGAACGGCATGTTCGTGATTCCGGGCATCGGCCGCCTGGTGCGCGTGGAGCGCAAAGCGCGCACCGGCCGCAATCCGGCGACCGGCGAAGCGATCAAGATCCCGGCCAAGAAAGTGGTGAAGTTCCGCGTGGCCAAAGCGGTGAAGGACGCCATCGTTCCGCCGAAGAAGGCGAAGTAAGCGGGGGCGGGCAGAAACATGAAACCCCGCGGCGCAGACCCGCGGGGTTTCTATTTTTGAGAGTCGATTAGAGCAAGGTCCAGCCTGCGGACCCCCCAGGAAGCCTAAACCTGCTTCTTTTCGTCGACGTGATCTTCGTTCTTAAGGGCGTCTTTGAAACTGCGAATGCCCTCTCCCAAACCCTTTGCCATCTCTGGAATTTTCTTTCCGCCGAAGAGCAGAACAAAAACAATCAGGATGACCAGTAGCTCGGGTAAACCGATCTGCCTGAACATTTGGCCTCCTTTGGGGGACGATACATAATCATTGTAGCGCGTCCGGAAAGGTCCCCGTCAACCGGTGAAGAAGCCCCCCAAATTCGACCAGAAGCGCGGCGTCCGCCGGCTGGCGCGACAGCGCGTGGGGCCAGTGCCCTCCACCCGGGTCATCGAACCGAAGACTGCCCGGAAGCCGAAGCATAAGAAACCGCCGGATGCCGAGGCGGACCCCGGCTAGCCCGCGAACATGCTGCCGAGCACGGCGAACACCAGGCCGACGATCCACCCCGGGGCCGTGGCGAAAAACGCCTTCCCCTTTGAAGTCTTCGTCAACGCGGCGTAGGTCAGGGCCATCATTACGATGGACCAGATCTCGAACACGCTGAAGAACGACACCACGCCCTGCACCCCTTTGGGTAAGTCGTGCAGAAAGATGTCCAGCCCCAGCGGCGGCTGAAGATCCTGACGGCTCTGCACATCGTCCGGCGACTTGGTGCGCAGGATAATCAGCTGTGCGATGATCTGCAGCATGTAGAACATGCCGCATACGGCCACCAGCGAGAACAGGTGCTGGAAGCGGGCCCGCACATCGACGATCGAGCCGGCGACGCTGATCAACCACGCGCTGAGCAGGCAGAACAGGACCACAAAAATCGGCGCGATGATGTAGCCGATGAACGCGAATTTGGACATCATCGCCAGGCTGTTCTGGATTTGTTCCGGGGACATGTTGCGGTCCTGCAAAACCTTGCGCTGCACCTGGAGGGTGAACGGCGCGAGCATGATCTGCTGGAAGATGCTCACCGCGCACATCACGATGATGGGATAGATCCAGAACATACGCAGCACGATGCGCCGGGCGGCGCCGGCGGGATCGACGAAGATGTTCAGGATTCCAGCGAGACCATCGCCGATGCCTGCAACAGGCTCGGCGGGCGCGGGGACGGCGGCGGCATGGGGTGTCATTCTGGCTCCGAGTGAACCGATTATACACGCGCCGAACATTGCACGCCAGGGCGCATGGCTCGGCTGCCGGCGCTGGTGGGCTACGCTGAACGCATGGACGTATCCCAGCCCCGATCACGGGGCCGGCTTTGGACGGCGCTCGGCTTTTACGCTCTCATCGCAGTCCTCGCCGCATTCACGCTGGAGGGGAAGTTCCGCCTGGTGGTGTGGATCTTCATGGCCGGGCTTGCGGTGAAAACCTGGCTGGCATCCATGCAATCGCGCTGACGCGCGCCGGTACGGCTGTACCGGGCCATTTCTCCTATAAAACAACCGGCCGCGGGCGATATGAAAATAGAACTCCCGAATCGCCTGAACCATGTTCCGTTTTGCGACCTCGTACCGAATTGGAACCCACGATGCCTTTTTGGCATCGGCGCCCCGCCGGCGCGTTTCAAAGCGGGACAGCCTGTCCCTGGTACTGAGCGCTCTAAAGGTACTCAGTAGCGGCTGCCTTTATAAGACCGATTGCCTACAACCTGTTGAGAAACAGAGCGTAGAACGGAAGATCCAGGACTCGGTGAGTTCGGCAAAGGAACGTCGTTGCACACCACCCAGCGTTGGACCGCGGCTTGCACCATCGGCAGCATCCGGCGCACAGATGCAGCGGCGGCGAAGGCAAAGGAGAACGAAGCCGTGACGAACCCCGACGTGATCCAGACCCAGCGCGAAGATGGCGCGAGCTGGCGCGACCAGGTAATCCTGGAGCATCTGCCGCTGGTCAAGGCGATCGCCATTCGCGTCCATGAGAACCTGCCGGTGCACGTGGAGCTCGACGACCTGGTGCACGCCGGCGTGCTCGGTCTGTTCGACGCCGCGGACAAGTTCAATCCGACCAAGCAGGTGGCCTTCTCCAGTTACGCCAAGCACCGGATCAAGGGCGCCATTCTCGACAGCCTGCGGCAGCTCGACTGGGCGTCACGGGATCTGCGGCGCCGGCACAAGCAGGTGGAAGCCGCCACACGGGAGCTGGCCGCCACGCTGCAACGCAACCCCACGGAATCGGAAGTGGCCGAAAAGCTCGGAGTGGACGTCGAGCGCTGGCATCACATGATGCTCGATCTGCGCAATGTGGGCCTGGTATCCGCTTCGGCGCGCACCGCGGACAACGAAGATCTGCCCGCTCCCGATTTTCCGAGCAATCCGGACACGCAGCCGGACAACATGTGCGCCCGCGAGCAGATGCGCACCGTGATCGCCACCGCGATGAAAGCCCTGCCCGAGCGGTATCAGAAGGTCGTGTTCCTGTACTACACCAATGAAATGACGATGAAGGAGATCGGCACGGTGCTGGGCATCAACGAGAGCCGCGTGTCGCAGATCCACAAATCGGCGCTGGAGAAGATGGCGGCGGTGCTGCAGTCCAACGGGATTACCTCCAGCTGCGTTTTCTGATCAGCGTACGGTGATGCTCCACGGCATCAGCTCCATCACTCCGCCGTGGACCCAGGCTTCGATCGGCAGGTCGCGCCCCAGCAACGCGTGCAGGCGGCTGAGGATTTCCGGATTCTCTTCGGAACGCGCCATCAACTGCTCGAACAGAGTGCGGCGCGGCGGATAAGCGACCAGTGACACGCGCTCCCCGGCGCCGATGTGCGCGCGCTGCTTGATCAGCGCCACGGCGGCATCCAGACCGCCGAGCTGATCCACCAGGCCGTTTTGCTTCGCCTGCGCGCCGAGCCATACCCGGCCCTGGGCCAAAGGCGCGATCTGAGCGGCAGGCCTGCGGCGCCCTTCCGCCACGCGGGCGATAAAGGTGGAATAGAAGTCGTCGATCTCAGACGCCAGTTTCGCGCGCTCATCCTCCGTTAACGGCGCGTATGAGGAATCGATATCCGCGTAGCGGCCGCGCGTGAGGATGTCCTCGGTGATGCCGAGCTTGTCGAACAGCCCGCGCAGGTTGAACTTCGCGAAGATCACTCCGATGGAGCCGGTCAGGGTATTGGGGTAGGCGAGAATCGGGTCGCCGGTGAGCGAGATGAAGTACCCGCCAGAGGCCGCCAGATCGCTCATGGAGATCACGACCGGCTTCTTTCGGCTGAGGTCCCGCGCGGCCTGGAGAATATCATCGGAGGCCACGCCGTCGCCGCCGGGCGAATCGACGCGGATGATCGCTCCCCTGATGCTGCTGTCATTCGCGGCATCGCGCAGCAGTTTGGTGAATCCTCCCGAGGTAATGCCGGTATCCTGGCCCAGCGGCGCTTCGCCCGAGCCTTGCACGATGATGCCGGAGCCCACGATGTAGGCGATGCGGTTGCGCCCGCTGTCAAAACCCGACGGCGGCGTGGCGCGCACATAGGTGCGCATGTCGATCTTCGTGAGGTTGGTCTGCCCCAGGCGTTTCTGAAGATCGGCGGCGACCGAATCCTCGAAACCGTTCGCGTCCACCAGCCCGTAAGCCAGCGCCTGCTTACCCGAGAACGGCGCATTGTCGATGATCGACCGCACCGCGTCCGGCGACTTCTTCCGGCCGGCGGCGATGGTGTTGACCAGATCGCCGTAGTATTGGTCGAGGATATTGTTCATCACCTCGCGGGTCTCCGGCGACATGGAGGTCATGGTGAAGATGTCGCCGGCGTCCTTGTATTTGCCGGCATGAATTACATCCGCGTGGACGCCGAGTTTATCGAGGGTGTTCTTCAGGTACATGGCCTCGATGCGCAGGCCCTTGACGTTGATCAGATCTTCCGGCGCGACGTAGATGCGGTCGGCGGCGGTGGCCAGGTAGTATTCTTTGTTGCCGGGCCCGCGGAGAAACGCGATCAGCGGCTTGCCGGACTTACGGAATTCCTGAAGGTCGGAGTGCAGCTCCTCGAGAATCGCCCAGCCGATGACGAGGTCGCGCGGCTCCACAACCACTGCCTTGATACGCGGATCCGCCGCGGCGCGCCGCAGGCCGGACCACAGCTCGGCCACGGTGGGCGGCGGCTGCGATTCCAGGAACGGAATCGGGAGCTCGGTCGAGGGCCGCTCCGGGATGTCGCCCGACAGCCTCAGAATGAGCGTGGAGTTGTCCTCCACCGACGGCCTGCGCTGCCCCAGCCGCGCCACCGCAAGTATCAGGATCAGACCGATGAAGCCGGCCAGAAGCAGGCCGGTGATAACGCCAATGATGAACCGTTTCATTCCTCGCTCCGCGGATCTGGAACGCCGAGGCGTCCTCGTCTCGATTCTGACACCAGCGGGGAGGGGCTAAGGCAGGGAGAGGAAGACCCCCGGAACCAGATGCGTTCCGGGGGCACGAGGAGGATCAGACGAGATTCGGGATTTTGATGATCTTTTTCTGGATCGCGTACTGCACCAGCTGGGCCTTGTTGTGGATATCCAGCTTGCGCATCAGGTTGAACTTATGGGCTTCAACCGTCTTGACGCTGAGATTGAGGTCGCAGGCGATCTCTTTGACGGAGTTGCCTTCGGCCAGCATCTTGAGAACTTCACGCTCGCGCGTGGTCAAAGTGGCGAAGCGCGGCAGGCGGTTCGCGGATTTGATGCGGGACCGGAAATCGTCCACCAGCTGCGAGAGCATGCGCGGGCTCAGATAGCTGCCGCCGCGGCAGATGTCTCGAACAGCGGCCACAAGCTGTTGTGAGGGGCTGTCCTTGAGCACATAACCGCTGGCGCCGACTTCCATTCCCTCAACGAGATAGTCCTCGTCGTCGTACATGGTCAGGAACAGGACCCGCGTCTCGGGCCGGTTCTTCTTGATCTGGCGAGTGGCTTCGAAGCTGCTCAGCCCGGGCATGCCGATATCCATCAGCACGACATCGGGCCGGACTTCCGCCGCTTTATCCACGGCGTCGCTGCCGTTGGAGGCCTCACCGACCACTTCCATATCCGCCTCGGCGGAGATGAGGGTTCGAATTCCCTGGCGGAACAGCGTGTGGTCGTCCGCCAACATGATGCGAATCTTAGCCATACAGTTTATCCGGCCTTCTCTCTCGTTCTCGGGTCCTCAGCTCGCCCGCGCCTCGGGTTTTCGCTCCCTGGCCCGCAGCGGCAACGTGACCGTGATTTGTGTTCCTCTGTTCCTCCGTTTCGTCTCGGGAGGTACAGGCTCGCCCGAAGGGTAGCTTCGTACTTCGAAGCGTCCGCCCAGCAGAGCCACCCGTTCCCTCATTCCCGAGAGGCCGAACGAGTCTCGCCTGGCTAATGCCTCGTCAACGTTGAATCCGATTCCGTCGTCTTCAACGATCAATCTGATCATTCCATCGGCTGAACTTACCGAAATGTTTACATTAGAAGCGGATGAATGCTTCCCGATGTTATTGCAGCACTCCTGTACCAGGCGATAAATGATGATTTCGGTCTTTTGCGGCACCACTCCCATGCGCCCCAGGTGCAGCTTCACCCGGCAGGGATGCAGCCGCCGAAAGCGGTTGACCAGCTGCCGCAGCGCGGCGCCCAGGCCCAGCTGCTCCAGCACCGCGGGGCTCAGCGCGGCAATCAGACGGCGCATCTCCAGAATGGTGCGTTCGGTCATTTCCCGCGCCTCCCGCAGACGCCCGATGGCCTCCGCCTGTTCGGGCGGCAGCGACTGTTCCAGCAACTCCATTTGCAAACGGATGCACAAAAGCGACTGCCCCGCTTCGTCGTGCAGCTCACGGCTGATCCGCCGCCGCT
Organism: Bryobacteraceae bacterium; assembly: GCA_035653295.1. GTDB lineage: Bacteria > Acidobacteriota > Terriglobia > Bryobacterales > Bryobacteraceae > DASRCB01. The sequence continues at coordinate 34,036 of DASRCB010000358.1, read as the reverse complement.
CCACTTCCTCGACATGCAGCATGTGCTCGGCGAGTTGCCGTACCTGGTCCTCCCGCGCGGCCAGATCTTCGATCAGCTTTGCCTTTTCGGCCGCGAGCAGACAGCGTTCCGCCGCCGCGGCCAGCAGCTCCTGCTCTCGAGGCAGCCACTCGTAAGGTTTTGCAAAGGCGAACTGGACCACACCGGCCGTGTGGCCTTTCGTCGCGACGGGAATCGACCAGCACGAGGCGTAGCGGCGCGGCCACGCCGGATCGAGCGCGCATCCCGCGCCTCGCGATAAATCGGCCTGACGCGGCCGCGCCAGACTGCGCACCCCCGCCGAGCTCACCGGCATCGATCGCGAGTCCGTGTTTTCAATTCGGCCGCCGGCCCGCGCGCTCGCACGGCATACCCAGTTCGCGCGCGCATCATCCAGCAGGTAAAGCACTCCGGCGTCCGCCATGCAGACCTGCACCAGCGTCTTCAGGAACCGCTGCAGCAGCTCATCGAGGTTGCGCGATTCCAGCTCGACGCGGAACAGCTCGTAAAATGACTGCGTCTCCGCTTCGCGCACCTGGTAATAAGCGTTATTGAGGGTGAGGATTACGCAGAAATGGAGCTGCTCCCGAACCCATTGCAGGTTCGTATAATCGCCAGGCATCAGCTTCTTCAGCGCCGGCGTCAGCAGGCGATCGTACTCCTGGAGCGCCTCCACGATGCTGCTGGGCGCGATGTTCAGCTTCGCCAGGCGGCGGCCGTTGTACTCCACCTGCTCGATAAATTTCAGCGCCGGCCGGCCAGCGCCCAGAATACGCGCCGCCGCGCCCGCCGTCAGCGGAACCAGCGCCGCGCGAATGCGGGGCTCGAAACCCATGCGCCGCAGCCGCGAAACAAATTTGCGGTCGAGCTGTTCCACGTGGGGCAGGAGCGTGATCGCGAGCCGCTGCAGATGCGCCCTGAGCTGATCGCTCAGTACATCGGCGGCATCGGCCAGTTCCGGCGATATCTCGCTGACATGCACCTGGTACTATATCGGCGCCCAGGGGAAAGACTTTAAAAACCAGCGGGATAAGGCGCGACCTCAGCGGGCAAGCGGGGCTCGCTCGCGAGGCGCCCCGGCATACACAGTGGTCTGCGGATTATAGTTGCGCCAGTCGAACCAGTAGTCCTTAATGACGTCCACCCGCTCCAGACAGCGGCCCTTTGCCGGCCCGTCCACCGCGCACCCCTCGAAATTCCAGCGGCTTCCCGTGGCGCTGTCGATCAGCAGCGCCGCATCGGACACCGGCTTGTCCACGAGGCGATAGAAATCCGGCGCGCCTTCGACGCCGGGAATGCGATCGCGAAAAACCCGCACGGATTTGTCGTCGGGTCCGACAACCAGGAGCACCGGCTCGCTGCCGACGTGGTCTTTGACCACCTTCTGCTGGAGCACGGTCTCGAACGGGAACGCGCGGCTGGCTCCAAAAGCCCGCACGCCGAGCATGATGTCCCGCTGTCCGATGCCGGGCTGTTTGAAGCTGATCACCACCGGGGTGCGCTTCATCTTCACGTCCCAGTCCCGCGGCGCATATTCCTTCGCGTATTGCCGGACGTCGCGCAGCACCTCGCCGCGCGGCTGCTCGGTTTTCCACAGCGCGAAGGTCAGCTCGTCGGAGGGCACGAGCGTCAGATGCTTGCCGGCCATGGGGCCGGAAAGGGCCGCGCCGCTGATCTGCTGCCAGTAGCTCCCCGTCTGCTCGTCGCGCATGATGAAGTTCTGATTATTGATTCCCGCAAGATGGAAGGTCAGGACGACTCCATCCACCTCGCGCCTCCACACCAGACCGGTGTGACAGAGCGTTCAATATGTGGCCACGATGGGCACGCCGCTAACCGTGTCGTTCACGATGTGGTGGTAGGACATGCTGCGAATCGGGTAGGCGCGCGCGACGCCGTTCACGTTCACCGCGAGGACTTCCTCGGCGCCGTTCAGCTTTGAGGCGCCCGCGGCTTCGAACGAGGGCCGGCCCATGGGATGGAACATCAGCTCGTAGATGTTCACGTGCGCCAGGTATGCGCACGCTCCGGTCAACACCATCACGATCGTCGCGCCGATGCGCGGCAGCCACCGCCGCTGGATGGTTACGATCGCGAACCACATCACCAGCCCCAGCCCGACGCAAACCCCGGTGATGAAGGATCGATGCTGGAGGACGTCGAGCGCCGTGGCCAGCTCCCGCGGACGCTGCATGCGAAAGGGCCAGATCACGTACATCGGGTATGCGACGCAGAAGAAGGCGACGGCTGCCGAGAGGCAGAGAAAAATCCAGAAAACAGCGCGGCGGTGCATGGAGTTCAGATTACCGCGGTGGGTACGCGTGCCCGTGATGGCGAATTGTCAGGCAGGTGCAGGACGCTTTCGCGATCACGCGCCCGGCGTCGTCCTGCACTTCCGATTCGGCGAAGGAGACGTTCCGCCCGTGCTTGATGATTCGGCCGCGGGCCGTCAGGTGCGCGATCTTCACGCCGCGCAGGAAGCTGATCTGGAGATCGATGGTGGTGAAGGTCTCGCCATCCCCCAGCGTGCTGGCGTGGGCGATGCCCATGGCGCTGTCCACCAGGGAGCAGAGCACGCCTCCATGTACGCCGCCGAAGAGGTTGGCGTGTTCCGGACCGGTCTGCATCTCGACGACCGCCGCGCCGATCTCCACCGCCGTGAGCCGGAAACCGAGAAGCTTCGCGAGCGCGGTAGCGGGGGCGGACTGCTCCACGATGGAGCGCAGTTGCTCGATCACTCTCCGAGCATAGCTGGTTACTCCATGCGCAGCGCATCGCAGGGGTTTGTGGACGCCGCGCGGCGGGCCGGCGCGAAGCTGGCCAGCAGAGCCGCTGTCCCCAGAATCCCGGCCACGGCCAGAAGCGTTTCCACATCCCACGATCGGACCCCGAACAGCAGGCTCTGCGCCAGCGTACCCGCGATGACCGCGCCGGCCGCTCCGAGGGCAATGCCGAACAGCGCCAGCCGTCCGCCATCTCGCAGGATCATCTGGTACACCGCCCGTTGCTGCGCGCCCAGCGCCATGCGCACGCCGATCTCGCGCGTGCGCTGGCTCACCGAATAGGCAATTACGCCATACAGGCCAACGACGCCCAGCAGCAGCGCCGCAACCGCAAAGGCGCCCACGAGCCACGCCGCGGAGCGATGCAGCCACGCGGTCATGGAATCGGCGATGCGCCCTTCCATCGTCGCCTCGCCCATCGTTCCCACGTCCGAGTGAAGCTGATGGATGGCGCGGCCAAGCTCGGGCAGCACCGCTTCGGGCTTCTGCGACGTGCGCACCACAACCTCGAAATACGGACCGGGGTCCTGGTTGAAGGGGTGATACTCTGCCGGCCACATCGGGGAGTCGAGCGCGCCTTCGTGGATGTCGTCCACCACGCCGATGATGGTCTTCAGCGACTTCGGCGACAGCTTTTTGTCGCCGATCTGGCGGCCGATGGGATCTTCCCCAGGAAAGTATTTGTTCGCCAGCGTCTGGTTGACGATCACGACTTTCGGCTGCGACAGGTCCTCGCCGTCGCTGAAATAGCGCCCGCGCACCAGCTTCGCTCCAATGGTGCGGAAGAAATCGGAGCTGACGTCCCGTTCATTCACCTCGATGTGGCCGCCGTGGTACGGCTTGCCCACGATGCGAATCCAGTCGGTGTTGCCGTTGAAGCTCACGGGCAGCACGCTGGTGAGCGCGGCGGAGCGAACGCCGGGCAGGGAGTCGAGCTTGCGCACTACTTCGCGCGCGAGCGCAATGCTCTGTTGGTTGCTCCCGTAGTGCACATTGGGTGCGCCGACGACAATCGTGGCCAGATGGTCGGGCTGGAAGCCGAGATCCACGTGCAGCAGCCGATAGAGGCTCTTTTCGAAGAGCCCGGCGCCGGCCAGCAGCACCATGGCGACGGCGAGCTCCGCAACCACAAGACGCGAGCCGAGGCGCCTCCAGGCGCGCCCCGCCGAACCGCGGCTACCCTCAGTCAGGCCTTCGCTCATGCGCGACAACACCAGATGCAGCGCCGGCGTGAGGGCGAAGATCGCCGCCGCGAGCAGCGCGAGCAGGGCGGCAACAGCGATTACGCGCGAGTTCAATCCGAGTTTCAGAAGGAAGGGCATCTGCAGGGCCATGTCGGCTGGAATGAGCGCCTTCAGACCGGCGGTGGCCCAGCGCGTCAGCAGCAGCCCGAGCGCGCTCGCCGCCGCGGCCAACACCACGGCTTCGGTGGCGAACTGGCTGAGCAGGCGCGGCATCGATGCGCCGAGCGCGCTGCGAACGGCCATCTCTCGCCGCCGACCTTCGGCGCGCAGAAGCACTAGGCTGGCCACGTTGACGCAGGCGATAAGCAGCAGCAGTCCCGCTCCCGCCATAAGGACCATCAGGATGGGACGGAATGGGCCATTCAGCGCCTCCGCTTCCGGAATCACGGACGCGCTGTACCCGCGGTTGGAATCCGGATACTCGCGCTCGAGCTCGTGGGCAACGGTTTTCATGTCCGCGTCGGCGGCTGCCACCGACACGCCGTCTTTGAGGCGCGCGACGGCATCCAGGTTGTGACAGCTTCTTCTGGTGGCGCATTCGCCGGTGGAGTCGAGCGTGGTCCAGAATTCCGCCCGCGGCATCGGCGGGAAGTGGAAGTCCTCAGGCAGAACGCCGATGACGGTGTATACCTCGCCGCTGAGTCTTACCGCGCGGCCAATCACGTCGAACCTTCCGCCGTACCGCTGCCGCCAGGCTCCATAAGTCAGGAGCACCACGTGCGGACCGCCAGGAGGCTCGTCGGCTTCGGTCAGATCGCGTCCCAGCAAGAGCTTTATGCCGAGGGTCCGAAAGAAACCGCTGCTCACGCGCCCGGCGCGCGCCGGCTCGGCGCCGGTCGGGCCGTCTACGAGGAACCCGCTGCCGGTGAACACATCCAGCGAGCGGAAAACGGTGTTCATCCGCTTCCAGTCGTGGTAGTTGGGAAGGGAAATGTTGGCGTCCCGAAATTCCGCGGATGTTTCGGTGACCTGCACCAGACGGGCCGGATCGGGATATGGGAGCGGTTGGATCAACGCCGCGTCTACAAATGCAAAGATCGCCAGGCTTGCGCACACCCCGAGCGCCAGCACCAGGCCGGCGGTCGCGGTGAACCCCGGGCTCTTCGCCAGCTGCCGGAACGCGAAGCGGAAATCGCGCATGAGGTGTTCGATAACCGGCGCCGTGCTGCGCTCGCGATACGCTTCCTTCAGCGCTTCCGTCCCGCCCAGCTTCAGCAGCGCCGCGCGCCGCGCCTGCTCCTGGGGCATGCCCGAGCGCAGGTTGTCGGCGGTGTGCATGTCCAGGAGGCTGTCGATTTCAGCGGCCATGTCCGCTTCGCGGCGCTGCTTGCCGAAGAGTCCCAGGAGCCTGATGGCCCACGCGCGAAGGATTCTCATGAGGCGTCCTCCGTCGGTTCCAGAAAGCGCGCCAGAATCGCCTGCGCCTGGCGCCAGTCGCGCGCTTCACGCTCCAGCTGTTTCCGGCCGGCGGGCGTCAGACGGTAGAACTTCGCTTTCCGGTTGTTTTCGGAGACGCCCCACTCCGAGGCAATGGCCCCTTCCTGCTCCAGCTTCAGCAGCGCGGGGTAGAGGGTGCCATAGTTCAGCGAAAGCTGACTGCCGCTGGTCTGCTCGATACGCCGCGCGATACCGTAGCCGTGCTGCGGCCCCATGGCTTCCAGCGTTCGCAGGACCATGAGCGCCAGCGTCCCCTGCCAGACGTCCGTCTTTGACTCGCCCATATTGGTTGCCCATAGGTATCATCGCACGAGCTTCTATAGGAAAGCCATAGGTATCCTTTTTGTCAATTGTCCTTGACATCGTAAAAGGACGCGGCTACACTCAGGTTGTCAAGTGAGCTTTACATAAAGACAAGGAAGGAAGACATTGTGAACGAGCTGAAGCCAGCAGCGAATGGATATCAATCCCGGACCCGGACCAACGTGAAACGGCTCTTCTACTGGAACGGCGTATGGGGCGCGGCCACGGCGCTCATGGCGCTCGGGCCGAAATTTCTTTGGAATAAGGCCATGGGATTCACATTGCTGTCTATCGCTCTGGATATCGCGGTGGGCATCGGCATGATCCTGGCCAACAAAAAGTACATCGCGGAACTCGACGAGCTTCAGCGGAAGGTTCAACTAAACTCTATGGGAGTTACGTTGGGAGTCGCCCTGATCGCCGGGGTCCCGCTATCGGTAATGGACGCCTACCACGTTATTCCCTTCCACGCGGACATCGCCTACCTTCTGATTGTGATGAGCATCACTTTCGCACTATCGAACCTGTACGGCACGCAGCGTTACCGATGAAGAACCGGCTCAAGCTACTGCGTGCCGAGCGCAACTGGACGCAGGCCCAGTTGGCCGACGCTCTCGACGTATCGCGGCAAACCGTCAACGCCATCGAGACCGGCAAGTTCGACCCGAGCCTGCCGCTCGCCTTCCGGGTCGCACGGCTATTCGCTCTGCCGATCGAAGAGATTTTTCATGACGAGGATCGCCGCGGCTCTGCGACGAACATGAAGACGGGTAGCTGCATAGATTCGAGGTGATTGTTGCGCCCAATCGCGCATCACCAGACGATTTGGGGGAAGTCGCTGCCGAACTGCTTCGGCTAAGGCGCCGCTTCGATCAGGGCCAGCGCGTGTGGCGGCAAACGCAGACGCATGCGCGAGCCGTTCGCTGCCTCCGCGCGCGGCATGGCGCCTGCCTGACGCAGCAGGTCCTGCTGCTCCTCGCTTGGGAAAGCCGGCTGGCCCATGCGCCGCCACGCCGTCAGCGCCGACCCGTGGTCGTCGTCAACCACGGTCAGCGACACCAGATGTCCCGCGGTCAGCTCGATGTCATATGTCCGCGCCACGCCCTTGCCGGCGCCGGGCTCGGCATAATTCCAAACCGCGACAGCCAGCGTTCCATCCTCGCGCCGGGTCACCAGCGCATCCTTCAGCTCAGGCGACAGCCGCTCGCGCCCCAGCCGGTGCAGCAGCGCGAAGTCGTTGTACGCCGCCTTGGGAATCCCGCCGGCGGCGATCAGCCCGTAGCCGCCATAGAACGGCGTCTTCACCACGCCCTGCTCCTCGAAAACGTCGGAGAAGGTCCAGTACGACATCATCGCCGTCATGCCATCGCACAGCCGGATGTTGTTGGCCAGCCAGGGACCCATGAACGCCGCGTCCGTCACGTCCACTTCATTCATATAGCTGGCGTTGTACTCCGACCAGATGATCGGCATACTCGGGCGCGGCGAGGCCTTCACCTCGTCGTATACCTTGCGCACCGCGCGCGCCACCATCTCCGAGCGGGGAATTTGCTCACTGGTGTGCAGCACGTTATCGGCGGTGTCGTTGCCGTAGACGTGTGTGGAAACGAAATCAAGAGGAACGTTCTGGCTGGCGCAGTGGCGGATGAGGTCGCCCGTCCAGGCGGCTTGTGCCGTAGCAGGGCCGCCGACGCGAATCGCAGCATCCACCTGCTTTATGGCGCGAGCCGCCGCATCGTACAACTCGAAGTACGTGGACTGCGCCGGCTTGCCTGTCCAGAAGTCGATGTTCGGCTCGTTCCAGACTTCGAAATACCACTGCCGAACCTCAGCGGCGCCGTAGCGCTGCTCGACGTGTCTGGTGAGAGCTCCAACCAGATCGCCCCACTGCTGGTACGATCGCGGCGGATTCGGCAGCGGCTTGTACCAGAACAGGTGCGGCTTCTGCGACGACGCCAGCGCCGCGGGCATGAAGCTCAACTCAACGAAAGGCCGAATGCCGTTGGCCAGCAGCCCATCGTAGATCTGGTCCACGTACGACCAGTTGTAGACGGGGCGGCTCTGCTGATCCAGACTCACTACGCCATTCTCATCGTCGAAGATGGCGTGAAAGCGGACGTAGCGGAAATCGGTGACCGACTTCGTCGCCCGCGCATCTTCGCGCCAGCTCTCGCGCATGGACAGATTGGCGCGACCGGAGCCGAACATCTGTTCCCAGAAGTGGGGAAAAGGCCGGCCCGGCGCATTCGGGTCGATGCGAATCGGTTCGGGCGTCCCCTGCGCGAGGGCCGCGGCGGCGGCGCCCAGGCACACTATGATCGTTCGGATTCCCATGAGCCTTACGTTATCAGCGCGGGCACGCTCGCACGCGAGGCGGGCTGAGAGCTCGCCGCAGGGCTAGGCCCTGCCCCCCATCGAGCGCTCGGCATTTCAGGAGAATGTCCAGAATTCAGGTGCAAGCCAAAGGCTTGCACCACAAAAGGCGCTTCAGAAACTGAACCGCGCCTGAATCTGCACGACCCGGCCGGCCATCGCGCCATCAGCGATTCCGAAGAACGGCTGGTCGGCCATCGTCCCCTGGCTGAAGAAGCCGAGCGGCAGCAGATTGGTCTGGTTAAACGCGTTGTAGACGTCCATGCGCAGTTCCAGTTCCGCTGCTTCGCCGAGATGCAGCCACGGCAGCGCCGTCATTTTGCCGACGCTCACGTTGGTCTGGAAGAAATGCGGGCCGCGGAAGGAGTTCCGGCCGACGCCGGGGAATCCAGTGTCCTTGACGTCGAAGTATTTCGCGCCGCCACCCGGGAAATTCGATCCCGTCTCCCACGCCGCTACAGACTGATCATCCTTCGCTCCGCCGTAATACACCGTCGGCCGGATGGGCGCCAGCGTCGGTCCGCCGGGCGTCACGACCGACTGCCCGATTTTGGGCGTCCATGGAAAGCCGCTGTGGAAGGTCAGGATGGGATTCAACTCCCACCCTCCGGTCAGGATCCCGAGCAGTCCATGATGACGCGGCGTGGGAACATGCCACATCGCGCTGGCCAGGAAAAACTGCGGCGTGTCGTAATCCGACGGGCCGTACTCGGTCGCCTGATTCTGCGGGTAAGTCTGGTTGGTGACGGCGCCGGGACCCCCGTAGGACAAATAGTCCAGGCTCTTCGACCAGCGATAGTTGACCTGCATCTGCAGTCCGTGAGTCAGCTGGCGAGTGAGCGTGGCGATCAGCGCATTATAGTTACCGTCGACGTCGGTTTGCGCCTGGTAGATCGCGAAGTAAGATGCGGAGTTACAAGTGTACAGGAAACATACATCGGCGAACCGGACCTCGTGGTGCGTATCGCTGCCGGAGTAACCGAGCGACGCGACGAAGTTCCAGGGCATCCGATACTCCAGCTGCATGGAGTAGATATACGAGTATGGTGTTGTCGTCTTCGGAAAGGCTCCATAGACGGAAACGGCGCCATTGTTAGGCGCTCCCGTAACTGGATTCAGGCCCTGCGCCAGAGCGGGATTCGCGGGGTAGCTGAATGGCGAATTACTGGAGCCAAAGGCATACAGAATCTGACCATTCGCGAACGGCGTGCCGAACGAAGTAGAGGCCGTGCCGCAGCAGATGTTGTAATAAGCGAAGAACGGCGGGTTCTGCATCGTATTCGTGAAGCTCACATCGGGCAGCCGATCGTAGAAAATGCCGAATCCGCCGCGAATCACGAAATTGCTGCTGGTCCCGAGCGGTGAGTACGCGAACCCGAAACGCGGACCGAAATCCGTGCGGATCGAGTTATAAAGCTGCCCGCTCACGGCCCCAACTCTGGCGTCGAAGGCGTTGTACGCCGACGGGAAGAAGACGTTGCTGAGCTTGCCGCGCGTCTCGGTCAGCGGGCTGAAGTATTCCCAGCGCAGACCAAGATTCAGAGTAAGATTGGGCTTTACTTTCCAGTCGTCCTGGAAGAACATGTCGTAATCGCGCGTGCGGAAATAGCGCTGCGCGTTCGCCGGACCGCCCGTGTTCGGATTCGCGCCAATGCCTTCGAAGATGGGAGCATCGTTCGCAAGGTTCCACAGACCGCTGAACACGTAAATCGGCCGGGACGCTCCGGCCAGATTGTTATTGTCCTGCTCCCAGCGGACGCCGCCGCCGTAGCGGAATGAATGATTTGCGTGGACCAGGTTCAGGATGTCGGCGAACTCGAACGTGTTCTGCGCCAGCGCGGCGGGTGTATTCGTTCCCTGCGGCGCGCCGAAGGTTACTCGCGAGATGGGATAGTCCTGCACCTCCAGCCGTGGAATGCCCCAGTTCACGTTCCCGCCCGAGTTGATCTGGTTGTTCGAAAACCGCGTATAGTTCCAGCGAAACTGGTTCAGCAGCGTTGGTCCGAAAATGTGATTCTCGATCAGCGTCCCGGCGGTGTTCAGGGGATTAAAGACGAGGTCGGCCATTGGCCGGCTGAAGCTGCTGGTATCGCCGCCAAGCGTGTTCAAGCGGGTGATGTAATCGCTGAAGGCGATGGTGTCCTTCTCCCCGAGGTTGTAGTCGATTCGGAAGTTGTACTGGTTTCCCGAAGTGTTGCTGGGATTGAAGAACTGCGCGAACTCGAGGTCGGGGATTCCGTCGAGCCCGCCGCCCAGCGTGTTCGTGTATTGCCCGATTCCGCCCGTGAAGGATCCTACGTCAATGCCGCCCTGAACCTGGCGGCAGGCATTGGCCGCAAACGCTGACGGGCACGGGGAGTTTAAAACCGACACGATCCGCGGCTGCGACCCCGGCGCATTCAACAGCTTCGTGAGCAGCCCGTTCGGACGCGCGTTCAGCACGGCCTGGCGGAACTGCGGTGTTTCCACCCAGCCGGTGTAATAGCCGATGGTGTTGTCGCGCAACCCCTCGTAGGAAAAGAAGAAGAAGAGGTGATTCTTGATAACCGGCCCGCCGAGGCTTGCCGCGAACTGCTTGTACATATCGTTATCGCGCGTGGGCAAGGCGCCGCCGGGTCCGCCCCAGGAGTTGTAAGCGTTGAAAATCGGATCGCTGTAGCGGAACACACCGCTGCCGTGGAACTGGTTGGTCCCGTTCTGCGAAATAACATTGATCTGCGCGCCGGTGTTGCGCCCGTATTCGGCCGAGTACGGGTCGGTCAGAATCACCATCGACTTGATGGATTCCTGATTCGGTGTAACTACGGCGCCGCCGCCCCACTCCAGACTATTTACGCTGACCCCGTCAATCATGAAGTTATTCGAGGAGATGCGCTGGCCGTTGGCCGCAACGGGGACCTGATTCTCGGTCTGAAAGATGGAGGAGTTGGAACCGCCAGGGCCTGTGGTATTGGGCAGATTCACTGCCTGGCCGTTTCCCGATCGTCCGGCATCCATGGTCACGTTCGGAGACAGCATGATCAGATTGTAGGGATCGCGCGCGAACTGCGGCAGGTGAGTGACCTGGGCATTAATGAGCTCAGTCCCTATGTTGGCGTTCTCCGTATCGAGCGAGGCGACCGTCGGAGCTGTCACCGTTACAGACTGGGTCACTGCTCCCGGCTGTAGCGTGACATTCAGGCTTTGGCTCTGCTCGGCGGCAATCGTAATGTTGTCCTGAGTGAAGGTATTGAAGCCCTGCAGCTCCGCCTTCAGACTGTAAGTGCCCGGCGGCAGTGCGTTGAACGTGTACACGCCGCTCGGGTCCGATTGTACGGTCTGCGACTTATTCGTTTCTTTGTTGGTGAGAGTAACCGTGGCGCCCGGAATGACGGCGCCGGTTGCGTCGGAAACAGTGCCCTGAAGCCTGGCATTGAACTGCGCGCTGGCGTTCGATGTAAGGAACAGCACGAGCGCGGCCGCACACACGAAGGAAAGCGAACGGGTCATGGTTCAACTCCGCTGAAGCGTCTAAAGCCTGACCCATAGACTCGAAATCTGATAATCGTGTTTCCCGGCCTTTGCGGCCGGGTTGCTAAACTGTTAGCAGTTTTCGGGGACGTAGCTCAGATGGATAGAGCGGTCGCCTCCTAAGCGACAGGTCGGCAGTTCGAATCTGCCCGTCCCTACCAGCGCTTCAGGCCCTTTTTGCCGATATCCGTCCGGTAATGCATTCCGTCGAAGTGGATCTTCGCGACTTCGGCGTATGTATTGCGAATCGCCGAAGCGAGGTCCGGTCCTGAGGACGTGACCCCGAGAACCCGGCCGCCGGCGGTTTTGACGCCATAAAGGTCGCGTTCCGTTCCCGCCTGAAAAAGGACCGCATTGTCCACGTTTTCCATCCCGGTGATTGGGTCGCCTTTTTTCGGCGTGCCCGGATACCCGGCGGCTGCAATCACCACGCATACTGACGGATCGGCTTTCCACGCGAGCTTTACACCACGCAGCCCGCCGGGCGACGCGGCCGCGTCCAGCACGGGCGCGAGATCCGAATCGAGGCGGTGCAGCAACGCCTGCGCCTCGGGATCGCCGAGCCGAACGTTAAATTCGAGCACGCGCGGTCCCGCGGCCGTCATCATGAGTCCGGCGTACAGAAACCCGGTAAAGGGCGTGCCCTCACGCTTCATGCCCTCGATGGCCGGGCGGATGACCGTATCCATCACCGCCGCGGTTTGGGCTGCGTCAAGAATGCGGCCATCGCAGTAGGCGCCCATGCCGCCGGTATTCGGACCCTGATCGCCGTCGAACACCGCTTTGTGATCCTGCGAGGCCTCGAAGGGTACGACGTTCTCGCCGTCGCTCACCACGATGAAGCTGGCTTCCTCGCCCTCGAGGAACTCCTCGATGACCAGCGGGGAGCCGGACGCCATGAGCGGCGCGATGCCGTCCTCGGCCTCCGCCTGCGTCCGCGCGACGATCACGCCTTTGCCGGCGGCGAGGCCGTCTGTCTTGAGCACAACCGGCGCGCGAAAGGCGCGCAGCGCGTCCAGCGCCTCGGCGGGAGTCTGCGCGGTCACATGCCGCGCCGTGGGAATGCCGTGGCGCTGCATGAAGTCTTTCGCGAATACCTTGCTGCTCTCGAGGCGGGCCGGTTCACGCGAGGGGCCGACGATGCGCAGACCGCGTTCGCGGAAGCGGTCGACGATGCCTTCGGCGAGCGGCGCTTCGGGACCGACCACCGTCAGGTCAATCTTGTGCGCTTCAGCAATGGCCACCGGATCGCTCGCCGGCAGACAGGTCGCGATCTCTGCCATGCCGGGATTGCCTGGCGTGGCGAATACCTGTGCGCCGGGCGATTTCGCCAGACTCCAGCAAAGCGCATGCTCCCGCCCGCCGCTGCCGATGACCAGAATGTTCAGGGTATCCCTCCGTGTGTGTGCCGCCGACTCGGCGACCTACCATGTTATAGCGCGCTCGATCGGGCGCTCAGCGCGCCAGCGGCGGCTTCATGAAGGTGTCGGGCGGCAGCGCAACGTTCTGTTCAATGCTGGCGAACTTGTCGAGGGTGCTGAAATCGGGCCTCAGGTGGCCGATGGTGAACGGCGTTTTGATGCCGTCGACCTCCCGATAATCTGAGTAGTCCACTACGTGCGGCAGCGGTCCGAAGGCGGAGGGGTCTGAGCCGGCGATGCGCGACAGCAGCCCGGTCTCCACATCGAAATAGAGCGCTTTTGGCTGGCCGTCCGCGTCGTTGGCATGCACGACATACACAGCGCGGCCGTTGATCATGTCGCGCCCGGAGGTCTCCGCGCCGCGAAAGAGCTCGTTCAGTTTTATGTCGCGGTAGAACTCGGCGTCCTGCCGTAGCTCCGACAGGTCCTTGCTGTCGACATCGTGGTAGCCCTGGTCGTCATGATTCCACCCGTGCGCGCCGTCCCAGGCGGAGATGAAACGGGCCTGTAATGTGAAGCTGGCGATCCAGGCATTTGGCGCCTGCTGGTCGATTTCCACCGGCGCGCTCCACCCTTCGGATGAAAACCGCGTGCCTTTCATTCGCCGTGAGGCGATCCGCTTCAAAGCGGCTTCGCCTCCGATGGCCTGAAGATGGCGCGCAAAGAGCTGCCGGGCGCTGGGAAGCGGTCCGATGGCGGGATTTTCCTGCTTCGGTTGGGCCTGAACGATTTCCGCGAAGGCGGGCGAGGCCTCTGGCCGCAGGCTGCCTCGATGACACGTGTTGCAGGAAATGGTTGCACGGCCGCCGAACTGCGTCTGGTTGAGCTGACGCACCATGCGGATCATTTCACGCGCTCTCAGCTTCGCCGGTTTTTCGTCCTTCTCAAACCCAGCATCGGAATGGCAGTGCTCGCAGCTGACCCCGAGCGACGCGCGAATGAAGAACATCGTCGTGAGGAGCTGCGATTGGGGCAGTCCCTTCAGCACCTGGATGTTCCGGAATGCCTGTTCGGCGGGTTTGTCGTCGGGCAGCTGAGCGGCGATGGCCGCGAGCGGAATCAGGAGCGCCAGTGGCTTCGATGGCATGGGTACATACCTATACGTCTTCGGCCGTGCGCCGTTAGGCCCGCACCCAGGCGCTAACATCGTAGTCAGTCGTGCTGCGGAGCTCTTCTTATGACGTGATCGTGGTCGGCGCTGGCCATGCCGGCTGCGAGGCGGCGCGCGCCGCGGCGCGCATGGGCCTGCGCACCGCGATCGTCACCATGAACATCGACCTGATTGCGCAGATGTCCTGCAATCCGGCCGTGGGCGGGATTGCCAAGGGTCATCTGGTTCGCGAGGTGGATGCGCTCGGCGGGGTCATGGGGGAGGTCACAGACGCGGTTGGCATCCAGTTCCGGCTATTGAACACGAGCCGCGGCCCGGCCGTCTGGTCCCCGCGAGCCCAGTGTGACAAGAAGCAGTACCGGATCCGCATGCGGCAGGTCCTCGAGGCGGAACCGAACGTCCGGATTCTCCAGGCGGAGGTAGCGGGCCTCGAGTTTGCGCCCGATCGAGCTATTGCAGGTGTAGTATTGCAGGACGGGCGCATATTGCACGCATCTACTGTTGTAGTAACAACCGGAACGTTCCTGAACGGGCTCGCGCATGTTGGTGAAAAGAAATATAGTTGCGGCCGCAACGGCGAATCGGCTTCGACGCTCCTCGGCGATCAGCTCCGAACCGTGGGCCTGGCGTGGACTCGCCTGAAGACAGGGACGCCGCCCCGCCTGGACGGGCGGACGATTGACTGGTCGTGCTTCGAGCCGCAGCACGGCGACGCCCGGCCGACGCCATTCTCGTTCCTGACGGAAGAGATCCGCCGCGAACAGGTACCGTGCCACATCGCATGGACGACACCGGAGACGCTGCGCATCCTTAGAGACAGCATCTCGCGATCACCGTTGTACAGCGGCCAAATCGAGGGTATCGGGCCCCGTTATTGCCCTTCCATAGAAGATAAGGTGGTCAAATTCCCTGACAAGCCGCGGCACCAGATCTTCCTCGAGCCTGAGGGCATCGATACCCATGAGGTCTACGTAAATGGCATGTCCACAAGCATGCCGATTGATGTGCAGCAGGCCATGGTGGCATCGATCCCGGGACTCCATGCCGCCGAGATGATCCGGCCCGGCTACGCCATCGAGTACGATGCGATCGATCCCCGCGAGCTGGATCACACGCTGGAGGTGAAGCGCATTCCAGGACTCTTCCTCGCCGGCCAGATCAACGGTACCTCGGGTTACGAAGAGGCCGCTTGTCAGGGATTAGTCGCTGGGATCAATGCGGCTCTGAAGGTCCAGAGACGGGAGCCGGTCACGCTCGGGCGGTCCGATGGTTATACGGGTATTCTCATCGACGACCTGATCAGCAAGGGTGCTGACGAGCCATACCGGATGTTTACGTCGCGCGCCGAGTTCCGGCTGCACCTGCGCATCGACAACGCCGACGAGCGGCTGACGCCGATCGGCCGGCGTGCTGGCCTGGTGGATGACGGCCGGTGGGCTCTGTTCGAAAAAAAGCAGCGGCAGAGAGAGACGTTTCGGGGGTTGCTCGAGGCGCAACGCATCGATCGCACCATTCTTTCCGACATCAAAGCGGATGACCGCCCGACACTGCTGACCTGGCTCCGGCGGCCGGAGGCCGGCATTGACCAGCTTGCGTCGTGGCTCGAGCGTGCGGCAGGCGAGAAGCCCGTACACGGCGTGCTGACCACCATCGAGACCGAGGCGAAGTACGCCGGCTACATCGCACAGCAGGATCGCCAGATCGAGCGGCTGCGGGACGCGGAACGGCGGCGGATACCGGCGTCGTTCCACTACGCTGTGGTCCCGGGCCTTTCAACGGAGGTCCGGCAGAAGCTGGAGCGCGTTCGGCCGGAAACACTCGGTCAGGCGGGGCGCATCCCCGGGATCACGCCGGCGGCAATCGCCGTTCTCGACGTGTATTTGAGCCTTGCGCGCGAAACCGCGTGAATCGGGAAGCTTCGGCGAGCTGCTCGCCGCCGCTCTGGACGGGGTCTGCGAGCTGAGTTCAAAGCAGATCGCGGAGCTGGAAGCGCATTACGATCTCCTCCAGCGCTGGAACCAGCGCATGAACCTCACTGCCGTTCATTCAATGCAGGAGGCGGTCGTTCGCCACTATGGCGAGTCGGTATTCCTGGCCAAGGTGATCCGGGACCTCGGAGGAGCAGAGAGCAGCATTGTGGATCTGGGTTCCGGGGCCGGTTTTCCTGGCGTTCCGATCGCGGTGGTGCTTCCAGCAGCGCAGATAACTCTTGTCGAGGCGAATCACAGGAAGGCGGCGTTCCTCAAGGAGAGCACGCGCGCATTACCGAACATCTCCGTGCTGGCGAAGCGTTCCGGGGACGTTGAGGGCTTCTGGGCCTGGATGGTGTCGCGAGCGGTCCGCAGTGGTGATGTGCTTGCGGCGGCTAAGCGGCTGGCTTCTCGAATTGCTCTGCTAACGTCGGCCGGAGTTCGGCCGGCTGATTCTGACGTGAACTGGCACCTCCCGATACCGTTGCCGTGGTCTGATTCTGTCGTCCTCGTCGGGGATGTTCCACGTGGAACATAAACTTTCGGCCGGCCTGGAACATAGGCCTTAGGTTCCACGTGGAACACGCGCCGCCATGATATCCTCACTCTTTCGGTGCACAAGTGAGCAAGATCCTGGCAGTCGCCAATCAAAAAGGCGGCGTTGGCAAGACCACAACTGCAATCAATCTCGCGGCATCCCTGGCGGCCAATGATGTCCCCGTGCTTCTGGTCGATTCCGATCCTCAGGGCAACGCGACAACAGGTCTGGGCATCGCGAAGAACGACGGTAAGCCGACGATCTACGACGTGCTGGTTTCGGATCGCCCGGCATCGGACGCCGTGATTGCGACGGAGTTCGACGGACTGAGCATCATCCCGGCGGACAGAAATCTCGTCGGCGCAAACCTCGAACTGATCGACACAGCCGACCGCGAGTCGCGCCTGCAAAAGCGTCTCGACCCGCTCCGGAAAGACTTCCGCTTCATCCTGATCGACTGCCCGCCAGCCCTCGACCTGCTCACCCTCAACGCGCTTGTCGCCGCGGACGCCGTCCTGATCCCCATCCAGTGTGAGTTCTTCGCGCTGGAGGGTGTTTCGCAGCTGCTCGACACAATCGATCGCGTGAAAGCCTCATTTGGCACAACTCTCGCTATCGAGGGCGTCCTCCTGACCATGTATGATGAGCGCACCATCCTCATGCGCCAAGTGGCGCAGGATCTGCGGGAGTTCTTTGGCGAAGACGTTTTTAAGACGGTCATACCCCGCAGCGTCCGCCTTGCCGAGGCGCCAAGCTTCGGTAAACCGATGATCTCGTATGACGTGCGCTCGAAAGGCGCTGAGGCATACATCCAGCTGGCGAAGGAGATTCTCGCAAATGAACGCAGACAAGCGGCGAGCTCTCGGTAAAGGACTTTCAGCGCTGCTGCCCCAGCGCCAGACGAACCCCGCGACGCCGGAAGCCGCGGCGGCGCCTGCGCCAGCGCGAGAGGAGACGGCACCGGCGACCCCCGCTCCCAGCGAAGGGCACGCGCGGCTGGTCGCGATCGAAAATATCCGGCCGAACCCTTTACAGCCTCGTGTCACGTTCGACGAACGCGGGCTCGCTGAGCTGGCCGCGTCGATTCGCGAGAACGGCATCATTCAGCCTCTGATCGTTCAACCCCTCCACGACGGACACTACCAGCTCATCGCCGGCGAGCGCCGCCTTCGCGCCGCAAACCTCGCTGGTCTCAGCGAAGTTCCCGTGGTTGTAAGCGACACGCAGGCCGACAAGCTTCTCCTGCACGCGCTCGTCGAGAACATCCAGCGCGAGGACCTCAATCCAATTGAGACCGCCGAAGCAATGATGAAGCTGCGGCATCAACTCAATCTCTCGCACGAGGAGATTGCGGACCGCACCGGCAAGGACCGAAGCACCGTGACGAATCTCCTGCGGCTCCTTAAGCTACCAGAAGATGTTCAGCTTCTTGTCGCGGAGCGCCGGCTCTCCATGGGTCACGCACGGG
This sequence comes from Bryobacteraceae bacterium, assembly GCA_035653295.1. Classification (GTDB taxonomy): domain Bacteria; phylum Acidobacteriota; class Terriglobia; order Bryobacterales; family Bryobacteraceae; genus DASRCB01. The sequence continues at coordinate 15,860 of DASRCB010000358.1, read as the reverse complement.
CCCTTCTGGCGATTGAGGATCGCGAGCAGCTGCGAGCCGTCGCGAACCGCGCGGCGGCGCAGGGCTACTCAGTGCGTCAGCTCGAGCGAATTGTAAGTAAGCGCACATCTGAGCCCGCCGTCGCTGAACCTGCCGCGGAACCGAAGCAAGATGCGAACGTGCGTGCCGCCGCAACCACGCTCGAGCACACCCTGGGAACGCGGGTGCGTATTGTCGAGGCTAATTCGAGCCGTGGTCGTATCGAAATTGAATACTATTCGCAGGACGACCTCCAGCGCATCTACCTTCTGATCACCCGCGAGGCGTGATCTCGGGCCGTGGTACGCTGCAAATAACGCCGGTGTAGCTCAGGTGGTTAGAGCGGCGGTCTCATAATCCGCAGGTCGCAGGTTCGAGTCCTGCCGCCGGCACCAATTCCACAAATTCTGATTTTCCGTAAAAACTCCCCATTAAGACTATTGACCGAATGCCCGCATTGGGCTTAATTTAATGGGTGAGAACGGTACCGGAATGGTCGGTACAGCGGTCTCGAGCTTAGGAGGAAGTCCTATAGACAACGACCAGCTATTCAGGGCGGATACCGACTTCCGTTGTACCGGGTGCTAAGGCTAACCGGATTACGGCGTACAATCGCCGAGGATCGGCAGCGCCTCGCTGCTACGAATACGCCTTCAGTACTCGGCGCCACGGAGTTGGCGTTCGCCCTGACCCGCATTTGACAGCCGTTTTCCCCTCCCGTAAATTCAGGTAAGTGCCGCAAAGCGTCGTTGAATTCCATAGTGTCTCGAAGACGTACCCTGTCTATGGATCCGCCGCGGATCGGCTGAAAGAACTCGCCGGGCTTCACCGCTTCGCGTCGCGCCGCCTCTTCACCGCTCTCTCCAATGTTAGTTTCGAAGTCGCTCCCGGCGAGACCATATGCATCGTCGGCGAGAACGGCGCGGGCAAGAGCACCCTGCTGCAGATCGTCGCCGGCATCCTCCAGCCCTCCGCCGGTCAGGCCATCGTTCGCGGCCGCGTGTCCGCCCTGCTGGAGCTCGGCGCAGGCTTCAATCCCGATTACACCGGCAGAGAGAATGTCTTCCTGAACGCGGCCATCCACGGCTTCTCCGGCCGAGAGATGGAACGCCGCTTTCAGGACATCGCCGATTTCGCCGAACTCGGCGACTTCATGGAGCGCCCGGTGCGTACATGGTCGAGCGGAATGGTGGTGCGCCTCGCGTTCGCCGTCGCCATCCACGTCGAGCCTGAGATTCTGCTGGTGGACGAAGCGCTTTCCGTTGGCGACGCGTATTTCCGCCAGCGCTGCCTGCGCCGCGTGAACGAGATGCGCCGCGCGGGCGTGACCATACTGTTTGTGTCGCATTCCATGGCGGACGTGGAAGCCCTCGGCGACCGCGCCATCTGGCTGGAGCACGGCCGTATCCGCGAAATCGGCGCCCCGGGAGACGTGGTGTTGCGATACATTGGCGCCACCGAAAGGAGCAATGCCGCGGTCCACACCGACGCGTCCGGCGACCGGCTGCTCAATATCGACCATCGCTGTGGCGATGCGCGCGCGGCGATTACCGGCATGTCCGTGGTGGACGATGCCGGCCGGCATCTGCCGCTGTTGCTTCCATCGCAACGAATGACGGTGAGGATCGCCGCAATCGCCAGGGAGCGAATCGCGCGCCCAGTGGTCGGATTCCTGATTCGTAACCATCTGGGCATCGACTTTGCCGGCACAGACACGCAGCGGGAGAATGTCGCGCTGGGCCCGCTCGAACCCGGAGCACCGCTCACCGTCGAATTTCGGATGCAGACGCCAGAACTCTGTCCCACCTCGTTCTCGTTCTCGCCATTCATTCATGACGGCGATCGCGTTTGCGACCACGTGGACAACGCCATCACGCTCGAGGTCACCCGGGGCGAGCGCGAGGTGTACGGGCAAATCCATTTGCCATGCCGTATCGAGCTCGACCGCACGCTGCCGGAGTGGCAGCCCCGGCGCGCGCACGCCGTGGAGTCTTCCGTTGCTTGAGTTCACCGGCGAGCGCGTCATACCCGGTCAGGTGAACACGGACCTGTGGAACGAGCACTTCTCCCGATATGCGTGGGCGAGCCGATTCGCCGCCGGCCGGCGCGTGCTCGACGCGGGCTGCGGGACCGGCTACGGGAGCGCCGAAATCGCCGCCACGGCGGCATCGGTTGTGGGCATCGACATCGATCCTCAGGCAGTCCAGTGGGCCGCTCGCGAGTACCCGAATGCCCGCTGTCGCTGGGCCGCCGGATCCTGCGCGGGCCTTCCGTTTCGCGACGGCATATTCGACCTCGTGGTCTCGTTCGAGGTCATCGAGCATCTGCCCGATCAGGGCCGGTTCCTGCGGGAGTGCTCACGCGTTCTGACCTTCGGTGGTCTCCTGCTCGTATCCACGCCTAACAAAACCTATTACACAGACTCGCGCGGCGAGGCCGGCGAGAACCCGTGGCATATTCGCGAACTGGATCTGGCGGAGTTCGAAACGGAACTGCGCAGCGTCTTCCCGCATATCGCGGTGGTCGTGCAGAATCGCTGCGAGTGCTTCGGTATTTATCGCCCGGGAGAAGTCGGGGCCGCCGTTGGACGCGTCGACGGCAGCGAAGCCGCGGTCGAGGACGCCCACTTCTTTATCGGCATGTGCTCGCGAACCGAGCTTCCTCCACCCGAATCCTTTATATATGTCCCGCGCGCGGCCAACCTGCTGCGCGAGCGCGAGCTGCACATCTCCAAGCTGGACAATTGGCTGACAGCGGTGCGCGATCGCCTTCAGGCCGCCGAAGGCCGCATCGTGGAGCTTCAGGACGAACTCGCCGCCGAGCAGCAGACCGCCCGCAGGCAGATCGATGAGCTGGAAGCCGAAAATCGAAGCAGAACAGAATGGGCGCAAAGTATTCAGGCCGACCTCGAGCGGACCATCGAGGAACTGAAACAATGTGGCGATCTGCTGACCGCGGCGGAAACGACGGTGGTGGAGCGGAGCGCGTGGGCTCAGCGCCTGGACACGCAGCTTCGTGAAACGGAGCGCCAGCTTGCGGCTGTGGCGGCGTCGCGCTGGCACCGCGTCGGGCGTAAGCTGCGCGTGGGTCCGGTAATTCCCTTGCTCGAGAAGCCGGCCGGGTGAAGCGCACCATTCGAGGGCTCGCCCGCCTGATCGCCGCGCTGCCGCTGCTGCTCTTCACATTGCTCTTACTCGCCTTCGCGGCAGCGGCGATCGCCGTTGCCGACCTGCTTGCGGCGGCGCGGCGCCGGGAACCTCTTCCAGAGCCGGTCGCGCCGGACACGGCCGGCGCCAGCATCGTCATCCCCAACTGGAACGGACGCGATCTGCTGTCGAAGTATCTGCCGTCGGTAATCGCCGCCACGGTGGGCAACGATCGCAATGAGATTATCGTCGTGGACAACGGATCCACCGACGGCAGCGCGGAGTTCGTGCGCTCGCAATTCCCTTCCGTTCGTGCGCTGGCGCTGGACACGAATCGCGGATTCGGCGGCGGCTCCAATGCCGGTGTTCAGGCGGCCCGCAACGACATCGTCGTCCTGCTGAACAGCGATATGCGCGTCGCGCCGGATTTTCTGCCGCCGCTGCTCGAGGCGTTTGCCGATGCGCGCGTGTTCGCCGTGGCCTGCCAGATCCTGTTCAGCGATCCAGGTAAGCGCCGCGAGGAAACAGGATTGACCGAAGGCCGCTGGCGCAACGGCGGCCTGTGGGTGAGCCATCGCGACGATCCGCTCATCGAGCGCCGCTTCCCCTGCTTTTACCCGGGCGGCGGATCGAGTGCATTCGACAAACGCAAATTCCTCGAGCTCGGCGGCTTCGATGAGCTGCTGTCGCCCTTCTATTTCGAAGATACAGACCTCGGCTTCATGGCCTGGAAACGGGGCTGGGCGGTGCTCTACGAACCGCGCAGCGTTGTATGGCACGAGCACCGCGGGACCATTGGCCGCACCTTCAGCGACCGCTACATTTTCGGCGTGCTCGGAAAGAACCGGATTCTGTTCTGCTGGAAGAACATCCACGAGTGGCGCCGGCTGGCCCGGAATTTCGCCGTTACGGCGGTCCGCGGCGCGCGCCTCAGCGGATGTAGGGCGGTAATGCGCGCCTTTGCGCAACTCCCGGCGGCGCTGCGATCACGGACCCGCGCGCGCGATCTGGTGGCCGTTTCAGACACCGAGGCCTTCCGCCGTCCCAGCGCCGGCTGGTTTCACGACCGGTTTACCGCCGCGCACCAGCCCCCGCCCGCGCGTCTGCGCGTGCTTTTCGTCTCCCCTTACCCCATGTGCCCGCCCGTGCACGGCGGCGCCGTCTTCATGTATCACATGGTTCGCGCGCTCGCTCGCTCCTGCGAGCTGCACCTGCTGATCATCCTCGACTATCCCGAAGAACGCGCCGGCCATCGCGAGCTGGAGAACATCGCGGCATCAGTCACGTATTTCGATCGCACCGAGAATCGCCGCAGGGAGCTGACCGCCATCACGCCGCACGCGGTTCACGAGATCGAGAACGCCGATCTGCAGTGGATAGTGCAGCGCGAGATTTATCAGCGCGGCATCGATATCATCCAGCTCGAATACACCAGCATGGCGCAGTACGGCATCGAGGCCCGGCGCATCGGCTGTGTGCTCTTCGAGCACGATGTGTATTTCCAGTCGGTCGGCCGCGGGCTGCGCCACACCGCCGCGGGTAAGCTTCCGAAGTCTGCGTTCGAGTACCTGCGCGCGCTCCGCTTCGAGTCGACAAAGCTCCCACAATTCGATCGGGTGCAGGTTTGCAGTCAGGCGAACGCCGATTATCTTCTGTCGTTCGTTCCGAAGCTCCGGGGCCGCATCGACCCGGACCTGCGCGCCGGCATCGATGTTGCGAGCTATCCCTTCACCCCGTTTGCCGGCCGCGAGCCGCACACGATGCTCTTTCTCGGCAGCTTCCGCCACACGCCGAACGTGCGCGCGCTCGAGTGGTTCCTCGCCGCGGTAATGCCGCGGCTGGAAAAGCTCGATTCGCAGGCTCGGCTGATCGTGGCCGGCGCCGAAATGCCGCCCGGGCTGGCCGGCAGCGGGCCCACCGTAGAGGTGCTCGGCTATGTTCCTGAGGTTCGCGATGTCCTGGCGCGGTATGCGGTGTTCGTGTGCCCCATCCTGAGCGGCTCCGGCGTGCGCGTAAAACTGCTGGAAGCGTTCGCCTCCGGGATCCCCGTCGTGTCCACGCGGCTCGGCGCCGAAGGCCTCGCGGAAGTTGACGGGGAATACTGCCGCCTCGCCGATTCGCCCGACGCCTTCGCGCGATCCATCGCGGAGATCTTCGCCGGCCCGGGCGCCGCGGCGGAGATGGCCACGCGGGCACGCCAGTTCGTCGAGTCGGAAAAAAACATCCCGATCCTCGCATCACGTCTGGTCGAGAGCTGGCGAGCGATCCTGGACGCAAAGCGGCCGGCCGCCTGGAATCGCTGAAATCGGGATTACAATTAACGGATGGACAGCAGTGTCGCTGTCCGGCCCCCGCATGCGCAAATCCGCCCTTCTGACCCCCACGATACTCGTCCTTGTCGCTGCTCCGGTGTGTTTTTCACAAACGCGCCCGGCTTCGCCGCCGCCGCAGGACGCACCCATCGTGGCCAACGCGGAAGAGGTGACGCTGGACCTGATCGTCCGGGACAAACATGGCAAAGCGGTCCGGGATCTAACACCGGCTGACCTCCACGTCACCGATGACGGAAAGCCGGTGAAGATCACGAGCCTGCGGCTGGTGGAGGGCCTGACTCATCCGGCGAGCAGCGCTAAGAGTGACCTGCGAAATTTCCGCCTGGTGTTCCTGCTGTTCGACGAAATGCAGAGAGACGCGGCGAAGCTCGCCGGCGAAGCGGCGCTGGAAATGATTAAGACCGCGGCGGAAAACAACGTGTATTTCGCGGTTTTGAAAGTCGATCACCGGCTGCGCTTGTATCAGGGATTCACCACAGACCGGGATGCGATTCGGCGCGCTGTGGAAATTGCGTCGAGTGGGGTCAAAACGCAGCGCGGCGACGACAGCGATGCCGCGCGGAACGCGCTGCACTCGTTCGCCTCGAACGGCAATGCCATGCAGGACCTCGACCGTGGCAACTTCTCCAGCCTCGGAACCGCGGATCGGCTCATGGCCCAGATGCTGATGCAGACCATTCAGGACTCCGAACGCATTTCCCGCGATGAGCAGGCCCGGCCCTCGCTCGCCGGGCTGCTGGCGCTGACCACGCAGGCCGCGAAGGTTCCTGGCCGCAAAAGCGTCGTGTACTTCTCCCAGGGGCTGACCCTGAGCTCGCGCACGAAGGACACGCTGGATACAATCGTCGGCCTGGCGAATCGCTCCAACATCAGCGTGTACGCGGTGGATGCGAGCGGCATCAGTACCCAGGCGAAGAACCAGGCGGCGTCACTGCTGGCCGCCCAGGCGACACAATCGAGCTTCAGTTCATTCGCCGGCTCGAGCGCGCTGAGCGGCGTGGTGGCGCCGCACGGAGGAAGCACTCCCTCTCTGAATACCGTCACGCCGGATCAGGCCAAGGTGTTCGACACGCTCGAACAGGCGGTCACGGCGAGCAATCAGATTCCACTCATGCACCTCTCTGCCGCAACGGGAGGCTTCTACATCGGCGACACCAACGATCTCCGCAAGCCCGCGCGGCAGATCATGGAGCAGATCGAGACCTATTACGAGGCCTCCTACGCGCCGAACATTCTGCAGTACGACGGCCGCTTCCGGGCGATTTCGGTCAAGACCACCCGGCCACACCTGACCGTTCAGGCGCGCAGCGGCTATTATTCCCTGCCTCCCAACGCGGGGCCCGGAGTCCGCCCGTTCGAGACGCCGATGCTGGCCGCGCTGATGCAGCCGCAGTTGCCCGCCGATCTCGCATTTCGCGCGGCTGTACTGCGCTTCGGGAAAACACCGGCCGGAGACCTGAATTCGGTTACCCTCGAATTCCCTCTCCGCGACGCCGAGTTCAAGCCGGATCCCAACGCCAAACTGTTCGGCTTTCATCTTTGCGTGCTTGCGCTGGTGAAGAACAAGTCCGGCGAAGTGCTGGATAAGTTCAGCCAGGACATTCCGTATCAGGCCGCGCTGGAAACGGAGGATCGCGTTCGCAGCGGGTATTACACTTTCCAGCGCCCGTTCACGGAGCCGCCGGGCGACTACATTCTCGAAGCCGCGCTCATGGACCGCAACAGCGGAAAAATGGGCGGCCAGCGCATCCCCTTTCAGATCGCCGAACAGGACCACGGACCCGTGCTGAGCGACGTGGCCGTGGTGCGCCGCCTGGATCCGCTGCCCCCCAGGAGTGACGGCACGGAGCTGTTCCGGTATCAGAACAGCAAAGTGGTGCCGGATCTTTCGGGCGCGGTTGGGCGCGACAAAAAGGCCGTGTCCGTGTTCTTCGTTGTCTATCCCGACCCGCAGATCGCGGACAAGCCGAGCCTCGAGCTGGAGGTGATGCGCGATGGCGCGCCTGCCGGCCGCGTTCCGATGGATCTCCCGCCGGCCGCGAAGGACGGGCGCATCCCGTTCATGGCTTCCATTCCCGCCGATGCGCTTGGACCGGGCAAATACGAGCTGGTCGCAACGGTTTCGCAGGGCAAAGCGACGGCGGAGCGGAGCGCACGCTTCACGCTCGAAGGAGTTGAACTCGCGCGCGCCACAACACCCGCCGCCCCGGTGATGGGGCCAAAGACCATGCATGCGCCGCAGGCGCCCGAGCCCGAAATAAAAGATGTCCCCGACATCGCGTTCGAGCGCAAGCCCCTGACCATCACCCCTGTCAAAAACGCCAGCACGACGCCCGAGCAGGCGGAGCTCGACCGCATGATCGAAGGCGCCCGCAAGCGCGCTGTCGATTACGCCGACGCGCTGCCTAACTTCACCTGCATCGAAGTGACGCATCGGGCCGTGGACCCCAGCGGCCGTAAGAACTGGCGCCATCAGGACACGATTTCCGAACTCCTGCGCTATCACGACCATCTGGAACAGCGCAACACGCTGGAGGTGAACGGCGGCCGAACCAGCGTCTCCCGCTCCGACATGAAGGGCACGATTTCCAATGGCGAGTTCGGGTCGCTGCTGCTGGCCATTTTCGATCCAAAGGTGAAAGCACAGCTGCGCTGGACGGAAACGGCCACCCTCGGAACGGGCGCGGTGCAGGTCTTCACCTTCCAGGTTCCGCGCGGCAGATCGCGCTACATGCTGGTGGCGGGTCCCAATGAGGCGCAGATCAAGGTCGGTTGCCACGGCAAGGTCTACATCGACGCACAAACCTACGGTATTCGCCGCATCGAAATGGATGCCGACGCGATTCCCGCCGACTATCCAATGCGCGCCGCCTTTATCAGCATCGACTACGATTACGTCACCATCGGCGATCACGACTTCCTGCTGCCCATCGCCGGCGAGGTGGACGTGCGCCAGGGCAAGCGCTTCCTGGTGAGAAACCAGATGGAGTTCCGAGACTACAAACGTTACGGGGCTGAATCGAACATCAAATTCGAGTAAGCCCGGACCGGGCGGTAAACTGGAGTTTCGGATGGAGAAACTCGTTCCCGTGCTTCTCCTGCTGCCGGTCTTCGTGTGTGCGGGCTCGTTTTCAGACGGCGGCGCGACGGGGCTGGGCGGCGCGGCGGGGTCTGCCGACAAGAGCAGTTCCGCCCTGGAGCGCGCAACCACAGAATTCAAAACCAAAACGCGCGAGCTGGGACTGCGCCCGGACAGCCCGCCCGGAACGCGCGTCCCGACCGGGCCGAAGATGCTGTGGCACGGGCGCATCTACGAAAACTTCCGCAACGATGTGCTGGACGCCATTCCCCACGAGATTCGCCAGGTGGGCGGCGACAAGGGTCTGCTGCGCCGCAATCAGTTCGGCTTCAACGTCGGCGGCCCGCTGATCGTTCCTCACCTGCTGCGCAGCCACAACAGCACGTTCTTCTCGCTCTCCTATGAGGGCGTGCGCGAGCGCATCGCGCGTACCTTTCTCCGCACCATTCCCACGGAAGCCGAACGCACCGGAGACTTCTCGCATACCGTCGACCTCTCCGGCAACCAGCTTCCGATTTACGATCCGGCCACCACCACGGTCAATCCCGCGTACGACCCCTCGCAGCCGGTCTCCCTCACCAATCAGCAGTACATGCGCCAGCAGTTCCCCGGCAACGTCATCCCGGCCGAGAGGCTGAACGCCACCGCTCTGAGCGCCATGAAGTATTACCCGGCGCCGAACTCCACCGTCGGGCCGTTCTTTCAGAACAACTACTTCATCGATTCGCCGGAGACGAACATCGCTAACGGCGTGATCGGAAAAGTCGACCGGGCGTTGACCGATAAGCAGCGCGTCACCACCGAGCTGCAGTTCTCGAACGGCTCTCTGGGCGCCGCGAAGTATCTGCCCAACATCGCCAACCCCGGCGCCGCGGACCGCAGTTTCCAAACGCGGCGCGCCCGGCTCCAGCACGTCTGGACCGCTTCGCCAAACGTCGTCAACACCGTCTCGTTCGAAGCGCGATCGAACACCACCCGGGCGGGCGGCAGCCAGAAAGATCCGTTCCCCATCTATCGCTTCGATCCGTATCTGGGAATGGGCGCGGAGTTCCCGGTTGCCCACAACGCGCGCAACACCTTCGACTGGAGCGAAGGCCTGTCGCTGCGCCGGGGCAGGCACTCGCTGCAGTTGACCGGCGAGTTCACAGCCGCGCAGGTAAACACGCTTTGGCCGCAGTACCCCGCCGGCGCCTGGTATTTCGACGCTGGCCTCACCAGCATTCCCGGCGTCGTCAACACGGGCTTCGGGTTCGCCAGCTTCCTTCTGGGTTTGCCCGCTTCGGCCGAAGAATCGGTGACTACCTCGCCATCCTATTTCCGCCACAATCGCACCGCACTGGGCGCAAGCGACAAGTACGAAGTCCGCAAGGACCTCACGATCACGCTCGGAGTGACCGTCAACCGGCACGGCGCCCGCACCGAAAAATACAACCGGCAGAGCACCATCGATCCCAACGTAATCGACCCTTCCAACGAGCGGCCGGGCGCGCTCGTTGCAGCCGGCATGCACGGACTCGGCGATGGTCTTGGCCCGGCGATCTGGAGCGCGGATCCGCACCTGGCTATTGCATGGAATCCGCTGAACGACTCCAAAACCGTAGTCCGGCTGGATGTCGCGCGCGAGCACAATCAGATCCCCATCTACTCCAGCCAGTGGGGAACGCAGGGGTTCGACGCGCACCCGACTTATATTTCAGCCAATCCACAGCTGGTCCCCGCGATTCCGCTCACGCCCGCCTTTCCGCCGCTGGGCTATCCGCTGCCCGATTTGAGTCTCACGGCGGCGGACAATACCGTAGCCGACTGGGTGGACCTCACCGGCCGCGAGCCAACCGAGCAATGGGCCTCGCTCAGCGTCGAGCGCGAGCTGCGCTGGTCGCTGGTGGCGTCCGCCGGCGCCTCGCACTCATCCGGCCGCAATGAGCTGATCTGGAACGGCGCCGTGGATCTGAACGCGGTCAATCCCGCGGACCTGGCCTACGGAGTCCAGTTGTACGACACCGCCTTCCTTCAGTCGCTGCGGCCCTTCCCACAGTTCACCGGCCTCAATGTAGACGGCTTGTATCCCGGCGGGCGATATCAGCGCGATTCCGGCTACGTGCAGCTGGAGAAGCGCGCCTCCGCCGGCCTGGAGCTTGTGGCAAAATACCAGTTCTCGAAACAATTCGACGATTACTCCGGCCCGTATGGCATTCAGGACTTCTTCAACCGGCGGAACGACTGGGCGCTGTCGGCGTACAACGAACCGCAGCAGCTCACGCTGTCCTACACCTACGAGCTCCCTTTCGGACCCAACAAGCCGCTGTTTCAATACTCCGGCTGGAGGCGTCAGGTGCTCCAGGGATGGTCCGTGAGCGGCACGGCTTACCTCGATGATGGAACGCCGCTGGCGCTCCATCCCGAATTCAACAACACCGGCGGCGTGCTTACGACGCTGAACGTCAATACCGTGCCTGGCGTCAATCCGCACGTCGCGAATGCCGGGCCGGAGCTGTGGTTCAATCCAGCGGCCTTCGACCAGCCGCCTGATTTCACCATGGGCGACGCCTCGCGCACCAGCCCATTTCTTCATAATCCGGGCACGCTGAACATGGACCTGAGCATGATCAAGCGAACGCCGCTGGGCGGCGACCGCGCCCTGGAGTTCACCGCGTCGGCGTTCGATTTTCTGAATCACGCCAACTGGAACCAGCCGGACACGACCATTGGGCCCGCGAGCGCGCCGAATCTCGATGCCGGGCACATTATCGGTTCCCACGGCGGTCGGGTCATCCAGCTCGGGCTGAACATCAGTTTCTGATGAGAGGTCTCTGGCTCGCGGCAGTTTTTGGGTTCGCCGCGCTCGCCGGCGTCGCCGATCAAAAACCTCCGCCGCAAACGGAAGTGCGAGTTCCGTTCTGGGTGGAGGCGGGCGAGACCACCGGGCCGCCGCAGAGTTTCAGCGCAAAGCTCGACGGGACCGCGGCGCCGATCCTGGCCATGGCAAAGCCCGGCACGGACGAGATCATCCTCATCGTGCTCGACCTCACCGGCGATCTGTCGAAAGCCGATGCCGCCCGCCAGGCGGTTGCGCAGCAAACGCGTGAGCTGAAAGCCAACGAGTGGATCGGCCTGCTGCGAGCTCAGGATGGCCTGAGCGTGCTCGTGGATCCGACCGCCGATCGCGAAAAGGTGAACCAGGCATTCGCCGCCGTGCCCATTTCGGGAAAGGCCGGATTGCTGGACACCATGCAGCAGATGGGCGTCATCGCGGACGCCATGGCTGCCCGCGCGCCGGTGCGCGTGTCGGTACTGTACATCACCGACAGCAACATCTATAACTACCGCGAGGATTATACGAATCCGGTAATCAACTCCAGCGACCCTCACGATCTGAGCCGGCGCTTCAGCGATGCGCTGATCCGCGGTCATGTCTCGCGCATGGCCGAGGAGCTGGCCGCGCAGCAGTCGCCGGTGTTCATTGTTCACGTGAATTATCGCTACGACAGGTTGAACGAGGCTTACCAGAACGGCCTCAAGACGCTGGCCGAGGCGACCGGGGGCGCGGCGATTTTCTGCCGCTCTCCGGAAGAGATTCAGGACGGAATTGCGCGTGCGCTCGCCTCCATTCATTCGGAATGGATGCTGACGCTCGGACTGCCGAAGAAACTGCCGGCCTCGGTGCAACTGCGCCTGACGGCCACGGCCGCGGGAGGAGCGGAGGTCCGCCTGCAATATCGCACGCGCTTCAGCGTGCGCAGGAGATGATACGATGCCAACGGTTTTGAAACGCGCCCTTCCATTTGTACTGCTGGCGATCGCTGTCGGCTTCATAGCGTACCAGTGGCGCCGCATTTCGACCGAGCAGCGGCAGATCGAAGCCGATGCCCGGGAGCTGCAGGCCCTCCGGGCGCAGCTTCAAACCAGCGCTCGTTCGAGCGCAGCGCCGCGGAGCGCCGCGCCTGTCGAGAAGGGAGCTGGCCCGGAGGCGCGAAAATGGCCCGACAGCCACGCCGAAGATCTGGCCCTCAGGACCGCGGACCTGGAGCGTACGCAGCGCGAACTCGCGGAAGCGCGCGCCACCATCGACCAGCTGAACGCACAGTTGCAGAACATGAAGGCCGATCACGAGAAGGCGCTGAGCGCGGCGGAGCAGCAGGCCGGCGCCATGGACGCCCGATGGAAGGAGTCTCTGGACAACGCCAACCTGACGCTCGAGGGCGTGCGCACCGATCTGCGCGCCGCGAAGCAGGAGCTGGTGCAGTTGCAGGCCGAGAACCAGGCGCTGCGTGAGGCCAACAACAGCACCAACGGCGCGGCGGCGGACACGCTTCGGCTCATGGCGCAATATCAGGACCTGTCACGCCGGCGGGAAGCGTATCTCAACACCATGCTGCAGCGCTTCCGGGATATCGCCCGGCAGTACCGATCCTTTGCCGCAGTCGCCAGCGCGCATCGCAACGATCAGCCAGGTCCGGTGCTCGACGATCCCGATTTCAGCCGTATCCAGGGCGCGCTCGCTTCGACCCAGGACGATCTCCGGCAGCTGGAATTGCTGAACGGCCAGGCCCAGCAGATCGAGCGCAAGCTGGCGAAGAAGTAATGTGTTGAGGTCCGGCCAGGCGGGCTGCGAGCCCGCCGCAGGCTGAGAGCCTGCCTCACACAACCTAATCAGAATTCGGTCGCCACGCGCATCGTGTAGCTGCGCGGCGGCGCGACCGCGGTTCCGGAGAACAGGCCGGCGAAGTTGATCAGATTGACGTGGTTCGTTACGTTCACGATGTCGCCCTGCACGCGCACCGACCAGCGCTCTTTATCCCGCAGCAGAACGCCGGCCGATAAATCCAGAGAGACAGAGGGCCGCAGGCGGCCGCGATCGAAGTTCACCCGATGGATCAGCGCCGCGCCGTACTCGGCGATCAGGTCCGCATAGGCGACATCCTGATCCAGCTCCGTAGGCAAGCCGCTGCCGTACGAATAGGACGCCGCAGTCCACACGCGTTTCGTCGCCTGCCAGCGCAGGCGAGCATTAACGGTATTGCGCTGGTCCTGCGAAATGGGGAAACTGGAATGCTCCGTCAGCAGCTGGGCGGACCCGGCGTCGGGAAACAGGCCGCCAGTGATGGGCAGCCACGCCGTGCCCACCATCCACGACCAGTTGATGAAACCTGAAAACGCGCCCCACTGCGGCACGTCCAGCTTCGTCTCCACACCGTGCACCCGCGCGCGCGCAAACGCAATCGGAAAGCTGACGCCAGTGTTGAGGAACAGATCGTCGTCGGCGAACTGATTTTCACTTCGCAGGAACCAGTTCGACTCCAGCCGCACATGCGAGGCGAATGCCTTGCCGAAGCCTGCCTGGAAAAAGTCGCCGCGCGACGGGCGAACCGGCAGGCCAGTGGTCTGCGGCGTGATGTGCTGCGTTTCGGGGGATGAGGCGAGCAGCAGGTTCTCCACCGCGGGCGTCTGAAACGCGCGATCATATGACGCGCGCAGCACGATGCCACCGTGTGGCGCACCCCACGCTACGCCCAGCCGCGGACTCCACGCGCTGTCGTTCAAAAGCAGGTGATACGCGTCATACCGCAGCCCGGCGCTGAAGGTCCAGTGATCGAAACGAATCAGATCCTGCGCGAACCCGCTGTACTGCCGCCCGTTGGCGTGCGCGCCGAAATTGAAGGCCGGCGGGACGCCCGGGTCGAAGAATGCCGGATCCGTGATGCGGTAAGCGAAGCGCTCGTCAACCTGATTGAACACTCCATCGGCGCCGAACTTCAACTCGTGCGCGCCGTGATGTGCGGCGAGAGTGGCCGCGGCGTACTCTTCCCGGTAGTCGCGGTTCTGAGAAGCGTCGATCGGCGTGGCCAATGGGTTCGACCACAGGTCCGCCGAGACGTCACGAACCGACGCGCGAAGCGAGGCCAGTATCGAGGGCGACACGATGTGCTGCCAGCTGACGTCGCCCGCGGTTTCACCGCTGGTCCGGTCCTGGCGCTGGCCGTTCTGCTGCTGCACCCGCTCGTTGGGGACCTCGAAGCGTACGCCGCTGTTGCGAAACGCGATGCGCAGGCGATCGGCATCGCTGAAGTCGTGCTCGTAACGAACCCCCGAGCTTTCATCGGAACCGCTGTTGGTGTAGTTCTCCTGCACAGGCGGATCGAGATACCGGGCGGTCGTGCCGGCTGAGCCACTGACCAGAATCGCGTCGTTCCTGTGCGCGTAGCCGATTGCGGCTGAGCCTTCCACGGTCGCGAAGCTGCCGCCATCGAGCTCCGCCTCGCCGTGCAGACCGGGGTTGGCGGCCGCGGTATCAATTTGCACTACCCCACCCAGCTTGCGCCCGTACTCGGCCGGATATCCTGCCGTCAGAATATCCATGGAACGGATGTCGCTCGGATCGAACGATGGTCCGAACGCGGAGGAGCGGTTCTCGGTGATGGGCATGCCGTCGACGATGAACTGTGTCTGATACTCCGAGCCCCTCGGATGCAAAACGGCGTTTGCTTCCAGAATCCAGCCGGGCTGGCTTGCGACCAGATCGGGAACGGCTCGCGAGGCCTGCGCGGTGACCCGCTCGCCAATCTCACGCTGCGGGATCACGGAAGCCGGAGACGGCTGGCTGGTATCGATGAGAGGCGAACCGTGGACCGTCACCTCCGATTGGGCGGGCGCGATACCAAGCCGGACGGTCTTTTCTATGGGCACCTCGCTGCGAATCTCAACAGCCTCGAGATCCGGCGCGAATCCCGGGGCTTCCACGCGCAGCAGATAGCGGCCGAACGGCAGATTATCGGCCGTGTACTTTCCTTCACGAGAGGATTTGCCCGCGACGCGCAGGCTCGTCGCCGAGGCGCGCAGTTCGACGGCGGCTTTCAGTCTGAGGCCGGCGGGATCCTCGATGGTGAGTCGCAACTCGCCGGCATTGCGCTGCGCCCACCCGGCGCTCGCCAGAACAGCGCAAATGGCAGCGAACCGCGGAGCCAGCACCTACCTCATTTTAGATGGGCGCAGTGGATTCCCTCGCCGGCGCCGATTGCGAACGCCAGAATCCGAAGATTGCAATTCCTGCAACCAGGCCCAGAAGCACGACCGTGACCCAGTTATACCAGGCGCCGAAATCGCCACTGATTGGAGCGAGCCCGGAGATGTTGAGAACGAACAGGGCGACAACGGCCGGAATCAAACCGATCCTCAGGAGGATGAACGCGAAGATCACGAACAGCCCCATGTACAGCGGGACATCAAAGGCCAGGTTGCTGGAGTTGCGCACGTTTCCTTCCTCCAGCGTCATCAGAACGGCTGCCG
>DASRCB010000357.1:0-5842 GCA_035653295.1 Bryobacteraceae bacterium | reverse complement strand
CCGTAGTGGTTGGTGCGTCCCCCGAGAATGCGCGAGCGATACCATTCGAACTTCTCGCCGGGAGCGACGGTGTACGGCTCATCCTCATGCTGCCAGAACCCGAACGGCGCCGAGAAATAACCGAACGGGTACGGGCTCTTGCCGAAATATCCTTCGGCGTGCGGACCGACGCCGCGGTGGTCCACCTGCCACGGCCACATGTGCTCCTTGTAGTCCTTCGCCGGGTCGAGCATGTTGCCCGCCTCGAGCAGCGCAACGTTGATGCCCATGTCGGCGAGAACTTTGGTGACCGTGCCGCCTCCCGCTCCGGAACCGATAATCACGACATCGTACACGGTGCGGGAAGGGGAAACCTGAGCCATTGACCGATTATAGGCACGCGCTCCGTTGCCATCCGCATTAGCGCGGCAGCCGGTTCCATATGCGATTCCCGTGCCCAGGGGGATGCTTGGTAGAGTCATTGCTTGCCTGCAGCGAAGCTCCGACGACAGATCGGGCTGTTCGACGCCACGATGATCGTGATGGGCGGGATTGTCGGCTCGGGGATCTTCATCAACCCCTATGTGGTCGCGCAGAGCGTCCACACTGCGGCGCTGATTCTCGCCCTGTGGACACTCGGCGGCGGTCTGGCGCTGCTCGGCGCGTTCATCTGGGCCGAGCTGGCCACGCGCCTTCCCGATGCGGGCGGCCAATATCTGTATCTGCGCGAAGCGTGGCATCCCTGCGTGGCGTTCCTTTACGGATGGGTCCTTCTGCTGGTGACTCAGACCGGAGGCATGGCGGCGGTGGCGGTCACCTTCGCGCGATATTTCCGGGAGATCGCCGGCGTCGGATGGAGCGATGGCGCGATTGCCGCGGGCGCGCTGCTGCTGCTGACCATCATTAACTGCCTGGGCGTGCGCGCGGGAAGCCTCACGCAGAGCGTGCTCATGCTGCTGAAGATCGCGGCGATTGCCGCTCTGGTGATCGCCGGGCTGGCGTTCGGAGGCGGCGCCATTCATTTGCGGCCCGTTGTCGACCGGCCGCTTTCCACCGCGCTGCTGGCGTCGATAGGCGCTGCGAGCGTTCCTATCGCTTTCTCCTACGGCGGCTGGCAGACGTCCACATTCATTGCCGGCGAGATGCGCAACCCGCGCCGCGATCTGTCGCGCGCTCTGGTAGCCGGAGTGGTGGGAGTGATCGTGCTGTACGTGACCGTCAACCTGGTCTGCGTTCGCGTGCTCGGCGCCGCCGGGCTTGCGGAGACGAAAACGCCGGCATCCGCGGTAATGCGCGCCGCGCTCGGGAGCCGCGGGGCGCAGTTCATCGCCATCGGAATCGCCGTTTCGACGCTCGGGTTTCTGAGCCAGGCTATGCTCACCTCGCCGCGCGTGTACTGGGCGATGGCGCAGGATGGGCTGTTCTTTCGCGCGGTCGGCTGGCTCTCGCCGCGCACGGGCGCGCCGGTCACGGCCATCGTTCTGCAGGGCGCGGCGGCAATGATCATCGCCGTCGCAGGACGCTACGAGCAGATCCTGAACTTCACCGTTTCGGTGGACTTCATCTCTTTCGCGCTGACCGGTGCGGCGCTCTTCGTTTTTCGGCGCCGCGGCAAGTCGCCCGGGTATCGCGCTCCGGGGCATCCGTGGACCACCGCGGTTTTCGTGCTCGCCTGTGTCGCGGTGGTGTGCAGCACCTTCGCCAGTTATCCTGCAAACAGCGCCATCGGGCTGGCGATCCTGCTGGCCGGCGTACCGGTTTATTTCCTGTGGTCGAGACGGCGCAGAATATCCGCGCGATGACGAAGCATTCGGACTACATGCACTGGGCCAAAACCCAGAGCCGGGCGCGATTCAATCTCGCCACCAGCGGGGTGGGTCCGTTTCCGCTGCGCGAGCTGCCGTTCGATGCGCGCGAACTGGAGATCAACGGCGAGGCGCCCTATGGCTACCCGCCGCTGCAGGGCGCGATTGCCGCGAAGTGCGGCGTGTCTGTGGACCATGTTGTCGCCGCCGCAGGCGCCTCCGGGGCGAATCACCTCGCCATGGCGACGCTGCTCGAGCCCGGCGATGAGGTGCTGATCGAGCGTCCCAGCTACGAGCTGTTGGTCTCCACGGCGCAGTATGTGGGCGCGGCAGTCAAACGATTCGCGAGGCGCGAAGAGAACGGCTATGCCGTAGAGATCGCGGAGGTGCGGCGAGCGATGACGCCGCGCACGAAGCTGATCGTGCTGACGAACCTGCACAATCCCACCAGCGTGCTCACACCCGAGCCGGTCCTGCGGCAGCTTGGAGCGCTCGCGCGCGAGTCCGGCGCGCGCGTGCTGGTGGACGAGGTTTACCTCGACGCCGTTTACGAGAACACACCGCGAACCGCCGCTCTGCTGGGGCCGGAGTTCATCGTTACCAACAGCCTGACGAAGGTCTATGGACTGAGTGGCCTGCGCTGCGGCTGGATCGTGGCCGAGCCCGAACTAGCCCGCCGCATGTGGCGGCTGAACGACCTTTTTGGTGTGATTGCGGCGCATCCGGCGGACCTGCTGAGCGTGGCCGCGTTTCACGCTCTGTCGAAGATTCGCGAACGCGCCCGGCAAGTGGTGGAAGCCGACCGCGCCGCCCTGAGCGAGTTTCTGGCAGCGGAGTCGCATGTTGCCGCCGCACACGCGGATTTCGGCACGACGGCGTTTCTGCGGGTGGTGAACGGTAATGCTGAAACCTTGCTGCAATGCCTGCGTCAGGAATACGAAACCACCGTTGTGCCTGGACGTTTTTTTGAAATGCCGAATCACTTTCGCATCGGCATGGGCGTGAACAGCGAAATGTTCGCCGAAGGCCTGCGCCGGATCAGGATGGCTCTTGCATCGTAGAGCGGGTGGCGCGCTTGCCGCTCTCGTGCTCGCGGCGGGCGCCGGCCTCGCGCAGAAGGGCGAGGACCCCGGCATCCCGCTGAACACGGGTAAGGAGATCTGGGAAGCGGCCTGCGTTGCCTGTCACGGAGCCGACGGCAAAGGCATGCCCCAGAGCACCGTCGGTTTCAAACGGCCGGACAGCTTTCCCGATTTCACCCGCTGCGATCAGACCACCGTGGAGCTGAACACCGACTACAAGGCGGTAATCCGGAACGGCGGTCCGTTTCGCGGTTTTTCGCAGATCATGCCGTCCTTCAGCGGCGTGCTCACCGACGAGCAGATCGACAAGGTGGTTCACTACCTGCGCGGGTTCTGCACCGAGTCGGGGTGGCCGCGCGGTGAGCTGAACGTGCCCCGCGCGCTGGTCACGGAGAAGGCCTATCCGGAAGACGAGGCCGTGGTCAGCACAGCGGTGAACACGCGCGGCGCGCCCGCCGTGAGCAACCACTTCATTCACGAGCAGAGCTTCTGGAAACGGAACCAGCTGGAGATCGACGTGCCGCTCGAGTTTCTGCACCAGAATCAGACCTGGTACGGCGGATTCGGCGATGTCACGCTCGGCCTCAAGCGGGTGCTCTACGACAGCCTGCCGAAGGGCTCCATTCTGAGCGTTCAGGGGTCGACAATTTTCCCGGCCGGCAACTCCGGGCACGGGCTCGGATCGGGCGTGACGACGTTTGAAACCTTCGTTGCTTACGATCAGCTGCTGCCGCACCTGACGTTCATTCAGTTCCAGGGTGGGGCCGATTTGCCCGTCGACACGAAAATCGCGCCGCGCAGCACGTTCTGGAATACGGCTGTGGGCAAGAGCTGGATGCAGAACGGTGGGCTGGGGCGCATGTGGTCGCCGATGGTGGAGTTCCTCGCCACCCGCGACCTCGTCACCGGCGCGACCACCGACTGGGACGTGCTGCCGCAGATGCAGGTGACGCTGAGCCGGCGGCAGCACATCCGCGCCGACCTGGGCGTTCGCGTGCCGGTGACGAACACAGCGGGGCGGCCGATCCAGCTCATGTTCTACTTGCTGTGGGACTGGCAGGACGGCAAGCTGACGGAGGGCTGGTGATGCGCGTCGTCGTGGTGTTGATCTTCGCGGTGGCGCTCGCCGCGGCCGCCGGCCGGGACAAAAGCGGACCGGAATTCCAAACATCCGACCGCTGCATCGCCTGCCACAACGGCCTGACCACATCGACGGGCCAGGATGTTTCGATCGGTTTCGACTGGCGCGCGAGCATCATGGCCAACTCCTCGCGGGATCCGTACTGGCAGGCCAGCGCGCGGCGGGAGACCATCGATCATCCCGAGTCGCGGGCGGAAGTGGAAGATGAGTGCTCGGTGTGCCATATGCCCGTGACGCGGTATCAGGCGAAGTTGCGCGGTGAGCTGGGGCAGATCTTCGCTCATCTGCCATTCGCCGCGGACAAGAAGGCGGGCGCGGAGGCGGAGGATGGAGTTACGTGCTCGATTTGCCATCAGGTGGGTACGGAGAAGCTGGGCACGCGCGAGAGCTTCAACGGCGGATTCGTGGTGAACGCGCCGGCCGGCAAGCAGGATCATCCGGAGTACGGCCCGTTCGACATTCGCCCCGGGCATCAGCGGATCATGCAGACCTCGACGGGTGGTTTCGTGCCCACCGATGCGCTGCACATCCGTGATTCGAAGCTGTGCGCTACGTGCCACACCCTGTACACCACCGCGCGCGGAGCCGGTGGGAAGGTGATCGGCCAGTTGCCCGAGCAGATGCCCTATCTGGAGTGGCTGCACAGCGACTACCGCGACAAACAGAGCTGCCAGGAGTGCCACATGCCGGAGGTCGCCGAGGCGACGCCGATCACGCGCGTGCTGGGCGTGCCGCGGCAGGGGCTGCATCAGCATGTGTTCGTGGGGGACAACTTCTTCATGCAGCGGATGCTTAACCGCTGGCGCGAGGAGCTGAGCGTGGAGGCGCTGCCGCAGGAGTTGACCAGCGCGGCGGACGGGACGGTCGCGTTCCTGCAATCGCGCGCGGCGCGCGTGCGGGTGGAGCATGTGGAAGTGAGCGGCGGGCGGCTGCGCGCCGACGTTTTTGTCGAGAACCTGACCGGGCACAAGCTGCCCACCGCGTTCCCATCGCGGCGGGCGTGGCTGCACGTCACCGTGCGCGATGCGAATCGGCGCGTGGTGTTCGAATCGGGCGCGGTGCGGCCGGACGGGTCGATTGTGGGCAACGACAACGACGCCGACCCGAGTAAGTTCGAGCCGCATTATTCCGAGATCGACAGTCCCGATCAGGTGGAGATTTACGAGGACATCCTGGGGGATCAGGCCGGACATGTAACGACGGGCCTGCTGACAGGGATCAATTACCTGAAGGACAACCGCTTGCTGCCGTACGGGTTCGATAAGGCAACGGCAGAGAAGGATGTTGCGGTGATCGGTGGCGCGGCGCAGGATCCGGAGTTCACGGGCGCGGGGGATCGCGTGCGGTATTCGGTGGCGCTCAACGGCGCGGCGGGGCCGTTCGAAGTGACGGCCGAGTTATGGTATCAGCCCATCGGCTTCCGCTGGGCGAATAATCTGAAGCCCTACGATTCGGCGTCGGAGCCGCGGAGGTTCAACAGCTATTACGATGCGATGGGGCCGGCAACCGCGCTGGTGCTGGCGCATGCGGCGGCGCAGGGGCGGTGACGGGCGCGGGGGCACACTTGTGCCTGAAAGTGGTGGGTCGAGGCTCTGAATTTGCAGACCCGGGCCCGCGCCGTTTGCGGCGCGGGCCGGACCCGGCTGCTCTATCGCCGTCACTGATTGACCGGACGCGTTGTTCTTTCAAACGCAGCGCCCGGTGGACCACAATTCAACGCACTCGCCGCAACCCGGAACGCGATGTCCGGACTACAGCTCACTGCCTGTACGCTGTCCTCGTCGTTTAATTGGATGCGCATCGTTATCCCTTGCGGTACCGATCCGGAGAGGAGC
>DASRCB010000356.1:0-3310 GCA_035653295.1 Bryobacteraceae bacterium | reverse complement strand
ACGCATCGGGATGCGATGTCGCCACGCACCTGCTCGGGGCGATGATGCTGACCGACCCGGTAACGAACAAGCCTCTCCATTACGTCTACGGCCTGTTCGACCGCCAGGACTTCCGTATCGTCGACAACTGGAACATGATGGGGATGCAAGGCACGGGCTCGCGGAGGGCCGTGGTCGAGGAGATGACGCTTCCGCCGCATCGCGTTTTGAAATTCGCCGATGCGCAGATGCAGGCACTCTATGAACAGCCCGGCCGGGCCCTGCACGCCAATCCCATGTACCACGCTCCCGTCCTGCCGCTGCTGTTTTGCGAGCTGACGTCGGTAGCTGTCGGCTGTGCGCGCGGTGCGCTGGATATCTACGAGCAGATCCTGCGCGAGCGCCAAGCTCCGCTGCCGCCCTTCGCGCCGCGGACGGAAATGGCCGAGTTTCAACATCACTTCGGCCATGCGCAGGGCTTGATCGATACGGCCGAGGCCGCGTTACTGCAACTCGGCGAGATGTACATGGAAATGGGGCGGAAGCGGTCGTCCACGCCGGAAGGCGGCCGGCGGTTCCAGCGCATCAGTCAACAGTGCGTGGAGATGGCCTGGGACGCGGTGGACCTGATGTTCCGCACGGGCGGGAGTTCGGCGGCGAAGAAACCGTCGCCGCTGGCCCGCTCTTTCCGCAATCTGGCCGTAATCCGCACGCATATCACTGTGCAGATGCATCACACCTCGACCAACGTGGGGCTGCTGCACTTCGGCCTGCCCCCGCTGAGCACGCTGTAGTTCAGGCGGCGGTGTTGACGGCGGCTGGGTGGGCGGCTTCGTACGCGGCGATGGCCGCCTCCTGTTGCAGCATGTATCCGAGTTCGTCCACGCCATCGAGCAGGCAGCGCTTGGAGAAAGCGTCAATCGGAAACTCGGCCGATTTTCCGCCAGCGAGCTTCACAGTCTGCGAGGCCAGGTCAATCTCCACGACCGCGCCAGGATTTTTCAGCAGCTCGGCATGAAAATCCGCGGGGACGATCACCGGCAGCAGACCGTTCTTGAGCGCATTGCCGCGAAAAATATCCGCGAAGGAGGTGCTGATCACCGCGCGGAAGCCGTTTTGCGTCAGCGCCCAGGGGGCGTGCTCGCGGGAACTGCCGCAGCCGAAGTTATCGCCGGCCACCAGAATCTGCGCGCCCGCGGCTTCCGGATTGTTCAGGGGGAAATCCGCCTTGGGGGTGCCGTCGGCGTTATAGCGCCAGTCGCGAAAAAGCCCTTCGCCGAGGCCATCTTTGGATATGGCCTTCAAGTAGCGCGCGGGTATGATCTGGTCCGTGTCGATGTTCTCGACCGGAATCACCACGGTTTTGCTGATCACTTTCTCGAACTTCACAGTAAGCTCCTCACATCGGTCACCACGCCCGTTACCGCCGAGGCCGCGGCCGTCAGCGGACTCGCCAGGAAGGTGCGGCCGCCCTTGCCCTGACGGCCTTCGAAGTTGCGATTGCTGGTTGAAACGCTGTATTCGCCCGGCTCCAGTTGGTCGCCGTTCATCGCCAGGCACATGGAACAGCCTGCCTCCCGGAAGTCCGCCCCGGCCTCGCGGAAGATTTTGTCCAGGCCCTCGGCGATCGCCTGCTGCCTCACCTGCTGCGAGCCGGGAACCACCAGCATCCGGACCTTGGGGTTCACCTTGCGGCCCTTGATCACCGACGCCGCCGCGCGCAGGTCGGAGATGCGCGAATTGGTGCAACTTCCCACAAAGACTACGTTGACCGGGTGGCCCTTCAGAGGCTTGCCGGGCTCCAGGTCCATGTACTTCAGGGCTTTGGTCAAATCAGAGCGCTCCAGTGGATCGGAGACCGAGGCCGGGTCCGGAATCGCAGCGGAGATCGGAATGCCCATTCCCGGATTGGTGCCGAAGGTAACCATCGGCTCCAATCGGCTCGCGTCGATTCTCAATTCGTGCGCGTACTCCGCGCCGTCGTCGCTGGGCAACTGCCGCCAGCGAGCCACGGCCGCCTCCCAGGCCGCGCCTTTCGGGGCGAATTCGCGGCCGTGCAGGTATTGATACGTCGTGTCGTCGGGCGCGACCAGGCCGGCGCGCGCACCGCCCTCGATGGACATGTTGCAGATCGTCATGCGCTCTTCCATCGAGAGCCCGCGGATGGTCGAGCCCAGGTATTCGAACACGCAGCCGGTGCCGCCGCCGATGCCGATTTTCGCGATGACCGCGAGAATAATGTCCTTGGCAGAAACGCCCGGCTTCAGCGTTCCGTCCACGCGCACGGCGTACGTCTTCGACGGCTGCTGCAAGAGGCACTGCGTGGCGAAGACGTGTCCGACCTGGCTGGTGCCGATGCCGAACGCCAGTGCGCCGAAGGCTCCGTGCGTGGCCGTGTGGCTGTCGCCGCAGACGATGGTCATGCCGGGCTGCGTCAGGCCCTGCTCCGGTCCCATGACGTGCACGATGCCCTGCTTGTCGCTTTTCAGATCGTAAAGGCGGATGCCGAAATCCGCGCAGTTCTTGGACATCTGCTCGAGCTGCGCTCGCCCGATGGGGTCCAGGATCGGCAAGTCCCGCGAGGTCGTGGGTGTGGAGTGATCCATGGTGGCGATGGTCAGGTCCGGCCGCCGGACTTTGAGCCCCCGCTCGCGCAGCATGGTGAACGCCTGCGGAGAGGTCACTTCGTGGACCAGGTGCAGGTCAACATAGAGCAGCGCGGGGGCGCCGGGCGGATGGGCCACAACATGGCTGTCCCAAATCTTTTCAACGATAGTACGGGGTTTCATAGTGCCTCAACCTGCGCAGCCGGCAAGACTGGCTGCGTTACACTGCCTCACTCACTGCCTCGCCTACTTCGGCGGTCGTGGCGGGTTTGCCTTTGGGCCGGAGATCCGCCGTGACGCGGCCGGAAGCCAGCACCTTGCCGACGGCGTCGTTCACCGCCGCGGCTTCCTTCACCAGCCCGAAACTATATTCAAGCATCGCCGCGACGCTGCCGATCGCGCCCAGCGGATTAGCCTTGTTCTGCCCGGCGATGTCCGGCGCGGAGCCATGGACCGGCTCGTACAATCCCTTGTCCGCTCCAAGCGAGGCCGAGGGCAGCATCCCGATCGAGCCCGCAAGAATCCCTCCGACGTCGCTCAAGATATCGCCGAAGGTGTTTTCGGTGAGCATCACGTCGAACTGCGTGGGCCGCAGCACCATCTGCATGGCGGCGTTATCCACCAGCATATGCTCGAGCTGAACATCCGGGTATTGGGCGCCAATTTCGGTCACAATGCGCCGCCAGAACTGCGAGACTTCGAGCACGTTCGATTTATCCACGCTG
>DASRCB010000355.1:0-21667 GCA_035653295.1 Bryobacteraceae bacterium | reverse complement strand
GGGCGTGCGCGCCACGCCACAGGCGATCGGGCAGCGCATTCAGCCGATCGAGAAAAACGGCGTGCGGGTCATGTCCATGGGATTCCTCAACCCCGGTGACAAGCCGCTGATCTGGCGTGGTCCCATGCTGCACAACGTGATGCAGCAGTTCCTTCGGAGCGTGGACTGGGGCGAGCTGGAATACCTGCTGATTGATCTTCCGCCCGGCACCGGCGACGTGCAGCTGAGTCTGATGCAGACCACCGCGCTTACGGGCGCCATCGTCGTCACGACGCCCTCGGACGTGTCACTCGAAGACGCGCGCAAAGCGGTCAACATGTTCTATCAGGTGCGCGTCCCCATTCTGGGCATGGTGGAGAACATGAGCTTCCTCACGTGCCCGCACTGCGGCGAGCGGATCGAGGTATTCAGCAGCGGCGGCGGCCAGCGAACGGCTGAGATGATGAACGTGCACTTCCTCGGCCATCTGCCGCTCGATCCGCAGGTGCGTGCAGGCGGTGATAACGGCAAGCCGGTCGCGGCCGAATCGGGCGCGCCGGCCGAGGCGTTTCTCGAGCTCGCGCACGAAGTCGAGCGGCGCGCCGAAGAAGCGCGAGCGGCGAAACGCCCGGTGATTGAAGTCGAGGACTGATGGCCGAAAAAAAGGGCGCTACCGTCGGCAGCGCCTGTTGGTGAGGTGAATCAGAGCTGTCTCTTATTCTACTCGCTGCGCGAGCGCCCGGCGCGATACCGGACCGTTCCGGACCGACTATAATACGCGCATGTTTCGACTCCCTCTGCTTGCCGTTCTGGCGGCCGGCGCTTCACTGATCGCCGCTGACGCGACGCTTGCCCTGCGCGGCTACAGCGCCGACGATACGCACGCCGAGCAGAGCTGGGAGGAGAAGTTCCGCGCGCTTCCCAGCCCGGCGAACATGCGCGAATACATGCGCCTGCTCTCCGCCCGCCCACATCACGTGGGCTCGCCATATGACGAGCACAATGCGCAGTGGATTCTGGCGCGTTTCCGCGAGTGGGGGCTCGACGCGCACATCGAGACGTTCCAGGTTTTGTTTCCGACCCCGAAATCGCGGCTGGTGGAACTCGTCGAACCGCGGCACTTCACGGCGAAGCTGCGCGAGCCGGCCGTTCCCGTCGATCCTACATCCGATCAAACCGCCGAGCAGCTTCCGACCTATAACGCGTACTCCATCGATGGCGACGTGACCGCGCCGCTCGTTTATGTGAATTTCGGCGTCCCCGAGGATTACGAGCAACTGGACCGTCTCGGCGTTTCCGTGAAGGGAGCTATCGTCATCGCACGCTACGGCAACTCGTGGCGCGGGATCAAGCCCAAGGTCGCCGCCGAGCACGGGGCAGTGGCTTGCATCATTTACTCTGATCCGCAGCAGGACGGGTATCGCCCCGGCGTCGTTTTTCCCGAAGGCGCGTGGCGTCCCCCGGACGGCGTCCAGCGCGGCAGCGTGATGGACATGCCCACATACCCCGGCGATCCGCTCACTCCCGGCATCGGCGCGACAGCGAATGCAAAACGGCTCAAAGTGGCTGAGGCGACGACGCTGACGAAGATTCCCGTGCTGCCCATTTCATATTCCGATGCACAGCCCTTGCTGGAAGCGCTGCAGGGGCCGCTCGCGCCGGACGGCTGGAGCGGCGGCCTGCCGATCACCTACCACGTGGGGCCGGGTCCGGCCAAAGTGCATCTCGCGCTGAAGTTTAACTGGGACCTGAAGCCCGTGAACGACGTGATCGCGATCATCCCGGGAGGCGAGTATAAGGACGAGTGGATTGTGCGCGGTAATCATCACGACGCATGGGTCAACGGGGCCGAGGATCCCATCTCCGGCCAAATGGTGCTGCTGGAGGAGGCGCGCGCGCTGGGCGAGTTGCGCAAGCAGGGCTGGACGCCGAAGCGGACCATCGTTTACGCGGCGTGGGACGGTGAGGAGGAAGGACTCCTGGGGTCGACCGAATGGGCGGAAGCGCATGCCGACGATCTGATGCGCCACGCCGCGGTGTACATCAACAGCGACGGCAATGGCCGCGGGTATCTGCAAATGGCCGGGTCGCACACGCTGGAGGACTTCGTCAACCAGGTCGCGCGCCAGGTGGAAGATCCGGAAACGAAGCTGAGCGCCTGGAAGCGTCTGCAGCAGAGACGCATCTCGCGTGCGGACAAGACCGAGGACCGCAACGAGCTGCGCACGCGCGCCGACCTGCGCATGGGCGCCCTGGGCTCTGGCAGCGATTACACCGCATTCATCGACCATCTCGGGATCGCATCGCTGGATCTCGCCTACTTCGGCGAAGACGGCGGCGGCATTTATCACTCCATCTACGACGATTTCTACTGGTACACGCATTTCAGCGATACGGATTTCGTGTACGGCCGGGCCCTGGCGCAAACCGTCGGGACCGCCGTGATGCGACTCGCCGATGCTGACGTACTGCCCTTCCAGTTCACCGACTTCGCCGATACCATCCACAAGTCCGTCGATGAGGTCAAAAGGCTGTGGAAAGAAAAGCACGACGAGATCGAGGAGCGGAATCGAGAGCTCGACGAAGGCCTGTTCGCGGCCATTCGTGATCCGCACAAAACACTCATTCCGCCGCCTCACGAGTCGATTCCGGCCTATCTGAACTTCGCGCCCCTGGAGACCGCCAGCGATATGCTGACCCGCAGCGCGCAGGCATACGAGAAGGCGCTGGCCGACGCGAAGAACCCGCCGGCCGCCCAGCTGAATGCCCAGCTCATTCGCAGCGAGCGTGTCCTCACCGATGACGCCGGCCTGCCCCGCCGGCCGTGGTTCCGTCACCAGATCTACGCGCCGGGTTATTACACCGGTTACGAAGTGAAAACGCTGCCGGGGGTACGCGAGGCCATAGAAGAGAAGCATTGGGACGAGGCGGACAAAGAGATCCAGATCGTGGCCAGGGTGCTGCGCAACGAAGCCGCGCTGCTCGACGATATGACCGGGCTGCTGAAGGCGCGGTAACCGCCCTCGGCAGCCCGGTTGTTTCAGTCTACGCGTGGTGGTGTTTGCAGCAGGGCATGTCGCATTCGTTCGCGGCGGCGGCGTGGTTGCAGCACGGTTGGCTGCACTTGTTCTGGCAGCATGCGGCGGAATCGCACTGCTGCTTCGTGCATTTCGGCATGGGGCAGCACGGCGCGTTCTTGGCCTGCTCGACAGCCGGAAGGTCTCGGCCTGTCTTCATATGGAACCGGGCGTTGGCGCCGAAATCGTTCTGCGCGAAGGTCATGCCTGCCAGCAGGATGCCCGCGAAAATCATCTGTGCAAAGGTTTTCATTTCAAGTCTCCTGATCTTTTGAATTTGTTCGCTTGCTGAAAGCCGTGCTGGTCGGCATCGGCTCAGATCAGGAGCTGATGGAAAAGGACCGAACGGTCTGCTGCGGCGCTTTCGATGCGCATTGAGCGCAGAGGCAGCGGCGGTGTCGCCTGGATTGCGGTCTGCGTAAAGCACAGAGCCGTTGTTGCCGCGGCTGGGGGTACTACGGGGTCGGACATAGAGCACCCGAGCCTGGAGCAGTGGGTGGGCGAGGTGGAGTGCGCCGGACAACATGGATGGGCCGGCGCCGCAATGCTGAGAGCCGCGAGGCAGACGAAAGCTGCGTTACAGCCGATCAACGCCACAAGCGCGATCGCCACAATGGCCCGGTTTCGAACTGGCGCACTTGGCAGCACTCGGCGGCAGAAGATGCACGCGGTCGGCCGCTCACGAAGTTGCTGATTTATATGTGGGTGGCCGTCACCGTTGGGGCAATTGCCCCAGTCCTTATGAACCATCCTGAGCAGTTTGATCTGACCGAGCACCGAACACGGAACGAATCGGCGTATGCTGCGAGTCCAGCAGCGAGAAACATCGGCAGCGCCGGTCGACAGGCGACATCAAATCTGCATGAGCCGCAGGAGGTCCCCTGTTGCGACGCATTCGTCGAGGAAATCGAAACGGCCTTCGTCCTTTACCTGACGTGCTGCCTCCAGGAAGCCGGTCATTGCGGCTCGGTACAGCGACGTAGCGAGGCTGATTCGTTTCACCCCCGCGTCGGCGAGTTCGGCCACGCTGAACGATCTTCCCTTGATCCCCACCATGAAGTTGAAAGGCTTCGAAACAGCCGCGCAAACAGTGCGTACGGCCGCGAGGTCAGGCAGGCCGGGAGCGAAAAGCACGTCGGCGCCGGCCTTTTCGAAAGCCTGAAGCCGGCGAATCGTCTCGCCCAGGCTGGGATTATCGAACAGATAGATATGGGCGCGCGCGGTCAGCATAAATGGGAACGCGAGGGCGTGCGCCGCCTCGGCCCCGGCCGACATCCTCGCGACCGCCAGATCGAAATCGTAAAGACCGTGCTCGTTGGCATCTTCGATGGTGCAGCCAACCAGTCCCGCGGCAGCCGCGAGCCGGATGGTTTCCGCCACGGCTTCCGGCGCGTCACCGAAGCCGTTGCCGAGGTCGGCGGAGACGGGCAGGTCCGTCGCGTTGGCGATGGTCCGCGCGTGCGCCAGCATTTCGTCCCGCGCCAGGGCATGGTCGCGGCGTCCCTGAGCGCAGGCGGCGGCCGCGCTCGATGTGGCCAGCGCCTGAAATCCGAGCCCCGCCAGGATACGCGCGGATGCTGTATCCCAGGGGTTCGGGATGACGAACGTTCCGGGGGCGTCGTGCAGGGCACGGAAGCGGATGGCCTTGTCTTTCTGAGTCAGGGGCATGGATACAATATCCCGCGCCGTCATTCGTCTCCAGCAGCAGGTGCAGCGCGCGGCGAGCCTCGAGTATATGGCGCCCGAACAGGACCAGCGGATTTCCGAAGCAGTCACCCGGGAGCAATCGCGGCTGCTGAAATTCATCCGCCGGCGGGTTGCTGATCCGCGCGATGCGGAGGACATTCTGCAGGACGTGTTCTGTGAACTGGTGGAAGCCAACCGCCTGCTGATGCCGATCGACCACGTGACCGGCTGGCTTTTCCGGGTGGCGCGGAACCGAATTACCGATCTCTTCCGCAGGAAGAAGCCGCAGAGCTTCATCGATCGCGAAGGAGAGAACGAAACCCCGGACCTTGAAGACCTCCTGCCTTCGCCCAATGCGGGTCCGGAGGCGGAGTACGCTCGCAGCGTGCTTCTCGAAGAACTCGCGACGCCGTCGAGGAGCTGCCGATTCGCCAGCGCGAGGTGTTTGTGGCGCACGAGCTGGAAGGGCGTAGTTTCCGTGAGATCGCGACGGCAACGGGCGTGAGCGTGAACACTCTGCTGTCGCCCGTTGCCGTCGCGATCTCAACGGGCGTGAGCGTGAACACTCTGCTGTCGCGCAAACGGTATGCGGTGCTGCGGCTGCGGGAGCGGTTGCAAAGCGCTTATCACGAATTCATGAACCTGTGAGGATCTGAACATGAGACGCAAGAAGCTGACTTGGATTGCACCTCTGGCGATTCTGGCGCTGGCGCTGTTTATCGCGATTGGCGGGGAACTGGTCCGGCTGCTGTGGAACTGGCTGCTGCCGCCGCTTTTCGGGTGGCGCATCATTACCTTGTGGCAGGGCCTCGGGCTGCTGGCCCTCTGCCGCATTCTTTTCGGCGGATGGGGCGTCCACGGACGCGGGTCCTCCGGGATCCGGCGCCGCATGTCGACTCGCTGGGAACGGATGAGCCCTGAAGAGCGGCTGCGATTCCGAGAGGCCATGCGCCGGCGCTGCGGTTTCGAGCCGCCCGCAGGCGAGAACATCAGTCAGTGACATCAGGGCGCGAGCAATCGGGCGAGCGAGGTGAGATCGCCGTTCCAGTCATCGCGCGGTTCGGCGGCGGCGCGGGCGAAGGTCCAGAGCCGGACGCGCTCGGGATCTACCCCGAGGAGGTCCGAAAGGCGGGTAATCGTTCCGTTCGGGTCGGTGCGCAATCGTTCGCGGCAATTCAACAAATGCTGGGTCGCGTCGTACGCCCGGTCGCCGATGAACGGCTTGGGATCGATAACGAGCCATGGTTCTCGTTCCGCTTGCAGCACGTTGCCGGCGTGGAGGTCGGTCATCAGGAGTACGGCATCGCTGCTGCCTGCCGACGAGAGCAGCTCATCGAACGAGGTCAGACCCGCGTGGACGAGCCCTGCATCCGCCCAACGGTTCTCGTCCGCCCTCGTTTCCGCGCACCAGGACTCGATCATCGCCGAGAGCGGTCGAAACGGGTGCGGCATTACCGGCCGGCGCCATGACCGCCGCAGAAGCCCTGCGATAACCTCGTCCTGCTCGGACTCCGGCAGCGCATGCAACGGCATGCCAGGGCGGCACCTTTCGACCAGCATTGCGCCCGATTCGCGGTCAAAGTCAAGGAGTTGAACCGTGGGCTCTCCGTTCCAGAAGCGCAGGCCGTCGGCCTCATCCGCGGCTTCCATATGCGGGAGAGGGATTTTTAGAACCGCGGAGGGTCCGCCCGGCAGGTCCGCCACGGCCACCCAGGCACAGGTCGCATCAGGAAAAGGCGCGCCGACCGTCAGCGACCACTTCTTCTGTATGCGTTGCACGGTTGGCAATGCCGCGAGCCATCGGCCGCCGCTCGGATCATGGCGGCAGGCGGACGCGACCACTTCCGCGGGTACACGCAAAGTTGTGGCCAGCGTGTTACCCCGCCGCCGCCATCACATGGCGAGCGCGCCGCCGCCCGGCCAGCAGGAGTCCAATCCACGATGCGATCGGCCACACCACGAGCCAGGAGAGGAAGTACCAGTGAGGCCAGCCCTTCGTCCAGTTCGGAATCGTGAAGGCAAGCCCCATCAACTCCCCAAGGATGAAGAACCAGAGCACGTGCCGGCCAGGCTGGGAAGGAGCGAAGCGAGCGCATACCCAGGCGCAAAGGACAGAGACAAGGGCGAAAAGCGCGGTGCTGGCGATCAGCGCCGCATTAGACGGGATATGCCCGCGCTCGAAGTCGCCGGGGAAGAGGCGGGACAGCAGCGGGTCTGTCGCGAGGACAAGAACGAACGACAGCACATAACTGCCGACGACCACCGCAATAGATTTCACCATGAGTGCTCCTCGACCTGAGCTACGACGGTAACAGACATAATAACTGAGTTTCTGACATGATAACGGCGGAATGCTTCGATATCTGGTTTGCCTCATATTCGCACTGGCATCCAGCGCGGCCGCCGATCTGCCGCGCGTGGATCTGCACGTTCATATACACGACGAAGAGAGCTCCGGCCGCACCATGGCCCCGGCCGATGCGGCGGCGCTGTCGCAGCGCCTGGGAGTACGGTTCGGCATTCTCGGCGAAGGCGGCTGCGGCGGTGATATCCGCGACCACGCGACGCTCGCGGCCTTCATCGACAGCGTCGAAGGACAGCCGGTCTGGCGCGGCATGCAGGTTTACGGATTCGACTGGCGCCACTGCCTTCCCGCGGCCGACCTGAAACGGCTCGATTACATCGCTGCAGACGCGCTCGTATTTTCCTGACCAGAGCGGGAAGAATGTGATGCTCTGGCTGGCTGGGGTCCGTTTCGACAATGCGCAGGATTTCATGGACCGCTATGTGGCGCACAATCTGCGCGTACTTTCGCAGAAGATCCAGGTCTGGGCGAACCCGACGTATCTTCCGGAAAGTCTGCAGGCGCGCTACGACGAGCTGTGGACGAGCCGGCGGATGGACCAGTTGATCGCAGCGGCGGTGCAGAACGGCATCGCCATCGAGATCAACGCACGTTTCCGCATCCCGAGCGCGACGTTTATCCGCCGGGCCAAAGCCGCGGGCGCGAAGTTCTCTTTCGGTTCGAACCGGCACATCGACGGCGTCGGGGACATCGACTGGTGTCTGCAAACGGCGGCGCAGTGCGGCCTCACGGCGCGAGATATCTTTGTCCCCCGCCGCCCGCTGCCCTGAGCTGTGTTGTTGTTGACATTCGACAAGAAACAGGTGTATTGTTGCTGTAGATGTCCGACAACAGGATCGATCTGCTGCAGGGCACACTGGACCTGCTCATTCTACGCACGCTCGATGCCGGCCCGATGCACGGGTGGGCGATTTCGGAGCGCATCCAGCAGATCTCCGACGACGTGCTGCGCGTCAATCAGGGCTCGCTGTATCCGGCGCTGCATCGCCTCGAGCACCAGGGCTGGATCAAAGCCAAATGGGCTGTTTCCGAGCTGGGCCGCCGCGCGCGGTTTTATGAACTCACCGCCGCCGGCCGCCGGCAACTCGCGCTCGAGGCCGGCAAGTGGGCCCGCATGACCGCGGCAATCGGTCGCGTGCTCGAGAGGGCGTGACCGTGGCGTGGGGCAGGCGCCTGCGCGCGCTGCTGTTCCGGGGTCGCGCCAATCGCGATCTCGACGACGAGATCGCGGCCCATCTGGAATTCGAAACCCGGAAGTACATGGCGCGCGGCATCAGCGAACCGGAAGCCCGGCGCCGTGCACGCGTCGAGTTCGGCGGCGTCGAACCGGCCAAAGAGGCCTGTCGCGATGTGGACCACTGGCCCTGCATCGACGCGCTTCTGCGCGATCTGAGGCACGCCGGCCGCACCCTGGCGAAAACGCCGATGTTCACGGCCGTTGCCATCACGATCCTGACCCTGGCCAACGGCTCGAATCTGGCCGTCTTCGCTCTGATCGACAGTCTGTTCCTGCGCCCGCTGCCGGTGGACCGGCCCGGCGAGCTGCTGCGCATCGCATCGGTGGACAAGCACGGCCGCCCGGCGCAACTGCCGTCCACCATCCTCGAGCCGCTGCGCCAGTACGACGGCGCCACTGGCGTGTGCGGGTTCGATAGCTCGTACGAAGCAGCGGAGATGAATGGCGCCATCAGCCAGACAGGGACGCTGGGATTCACGGGGGATTGTTTTCAGACCCTGGGCATCAAAGTGCAGTTCGGCCGTGCGATCACCCCCGTGGATGACCGGTTCGGGGCGCCGCCAGTGGCAGTCATCACCGCTTCGGCATGGCGCAGGGCCTTCGGCGGCAGACCGGACGTCCTAGGCAAGTCCATCCGCCTGCCCGGCGCGACCTTCACGGTAGTTGGCGTTACGGAAGATCGGTTCGACGGCCTGCTGCTCGCGTTCCCGGCCGGGATCATCATTCCGCTCCAGCAGGAATCTTCGACGGCGCCACCGGGACCGCACTATGCCTGGGTCAATGTGCTGGTCCGCCGCGCCGATCGGGTCTCGACAAAGCAGGTTGCGGCCTGGGTCAAAGCGCAGCGGCATAATCTTCTGGAGCAGAGTATCCCGCTCCATGCAAAACCTGACGCCTGGAGGCGGTACCTCAACGCGCGCCTGATGGTCACCTCCGCGGCAAACGGCGTCGATTATTTCATGCGCGATCGCTTTGCGCAGCCGCTCTATGCGGTTTTCGGCATCTGCGGAGCCATCCTGGCAATTGCGTGCGTTAATCTGGCAAACCTGATGCTGGCTCGCGCTCTGCGGCGCCGCCGGGAGATCGCCGTACGGCTTTCTCTTGGCGCGGGAACCGGCCAAGTGGTCCGACTGCTCACGACGGAGAGTTTTCTCCTCGTCTTTACCGCAAGCGCCGCAGGTGTGCTCCTGGCGCGCTGGCTGCTTCAGATCGTCGGCATCGAGGGCGCGATGATCTTCGGGAATTTCCACCTGAGTTCCAGCCCCGACTGGCGCGTACTGGTGTTCCTCACCGCGGCACTGGTATTCATTACCGCGGCATTTGCCGCAGCTTCGATGTGGCACTGCCGCCGGCTTTCGGTTGCGACCGCGCTAAGGGACGCGGGTCGGGGCATTGCGCCGGCGGGCTCCGCACAGAGGCTGCTCGCGAGCCTTCAGATGGGGCTGACGCTCGCTCTCGTTGTGGCGGCGAGCCTGCTCGGGGCGTCGCTTCGGTCAATCTACCGCATCGATCTCGGCGTGAACACCGAGAACGTCTGGGACGTCATGCTCGCCTCCCGGCCGGACAGCGATGCGAACCGTTACGCCACGGCCGCGTATTATCAGGAGCTGCTGCGCGGCGTCGAGTCGATTCCGGGCGTTTCATCGGCAACGCTGTGCGACTTTGTGCCATTCTTTAACGGGTTCTATGGAGAGCAGCCAGTCCGCCTCCTCGACGGGGCGGCTGGTGAATCCGAACCCCGCGCTGGCGCAGTGATGGTCTCGGATAGCTACTTCAGAACGCTCGGCCTGCGGATTATTGCCGGTGAGGATTTCCGTCGTGATCGTGTTGACCGGCGTGATCCGGAGGTGATCCTCAGCGAGTCTCTCGCCCGGCAGTTCGGCGATCCACAGCGACTGATCGGGCATCATCTCAGTCTGGGCAATGACGCCGTTTATGGGCGGCTGCAAATCGTGGGGATCGCGTCGAATGCCGCGCTGGATCTCGTCAATCCGGGGCAAACGGCCCCGCTCGTCGTGTATACCAACGTCTGGGATCATCCGGAACGTCTCGCCTGGTATCCGGTAGTGCTGATCCGGATGGCCGGCGGCGCGCTGGCGACCGCGGCCATTCGCCACGTCATCCACCAAAGCGGCCGCGAGTACGTGGAGCGCATCAATACGCTGGATGCAGAGAAGGACGGCGCCCTGGTTGAGAATCGCGTCGCGGCGTGGCTGTCGGGGGCGTTCGGTTTGTTGGCCCTAGCGATGGCCGGGTGCGGACTCTTCGGGCTGCTCAGCTATCAGGTGTCCAGCCGCGCCGGTGAGATCGGTATTCGCGTGGCGCTTGGCGCGCGTCGCGCGCAGATCCAATGGCTTGTGATCCGGCAGATCCTGGTTGTGGTGGCGGTGGGCAGCCTGTTGGGCCTCCCGTTGTCGCTGGTGGCGGGCAAGGCGACGGCGAGCCTGCTGTTCGGGGTCAGCGGCGCGAGCGTGGCTGCGATCGGCGGGTCGCTGGCCGTGCTGATTGCGACGGCGCTGATTGCCGCGTGGCTACCGGCCCGGCGCGCGGCGGCGCTGGACCCCGTGGCGGCGCTGCGGCAAGAATAGCGCCGCCGGCCAGGCGTGCCCGAAACCCGCCACCGGTGAAACCACTGCTCACGCGCGCGCCAACTGGAGGATGCGGACGTAGTGGAGCGGCAGTGTTCGCTTACTGGATCTGAATCGAAGCCGCCGGCGACGTGACGCCCCCGATCGCGATCGTAATCTGCTGTTTGCCGACCAGGCTCGGGTCGTTCGGGATCTTCACGTTCACCTGATAGAGGCCGGCGTAATTGGGCGCCAGGCCGCTGAATTCGATGTTCGCGTCAGGTACCTGCTTGCCCGCGATTGTAATCACCGGCCGCGTGGTGGTACGCACGAACGTATTGGAGGGTGGAGCATCGCCGCTGGCCACCGCCGTGTCGACGGGCCCCAGGCCGTTGCAGTAGAGAGCGACGAATTCACCCTCTTTGGCCGCGTTGTTCTGACTGACGAGAGCGCCGTTCTGGGCATCGCGCGCGGCTACGAAGCCGTTCGCGTCCATGAAGAATCCCGGATCGTAGAGCGCCAGCGGTATGTAAACAACGCCGCCATAGGACTGGTCGATCCAGACCTTGACCTGCGCGCAGATCCCGTGACTCCCAACGCCATCGCAGCCCGGAGTCCTGCCGTTCTTGATCAGGTTCTGAATGCCCTGCGTGAGTTCCCAGGGGACAAGAACATTGACCTGGCCGCCGCTCGCATACGAGATGCGGCCAGGGAAGCTGCAGCGGTTCTGATGCGCGGCATTGCTGTATTGAAATGGCGCGCAGGCGGCATTGATCAGGTCGAAACTGACGTTGGCGTTGGCGATATTCAGAGGCAGCGGAAGCGCATCGGCCGGCGCTGTGACGTCGCTCAAGCCGGTGCCATACAGCGTGAGGTACGACCCCGGGGAAACCGCGCGGCCGGTGGTGAAGCTGGCCGAGTCCTGGAATTTGGCGACCGTGGGTTGCGGGCGCGCCGAGACATTGAAGGCGACACTGAGACTGGAGTCGCTGGCCGAGGTAACGGTCACCTTGTCTGCCGCACCGGCGCCCAGTTTCGCGTCGATGTACACAATTCCGTTCTGGTCGGTGCTCATGGTGACGGACTGGCCTGCCGGATTGTTATTGTTGTCCAGAAGCTGAGCGTCACCGGAAGTGACCTGCCACTTGACGGAGTAGTTCGGTACTGGGAAGCCGCTCTGATCGAGGAACTGCGCCGCGAAGCAGCACTGCATGGTCTGGTTCTGCGTGGCGTCGAAATCGCCGCTGATATTCACCACATAATGGGCGGTCTTGCTCGGTGCGCCGAAAATGAACGGAACATGCAGTGGCTGGTTCGCTCCGGCCACGTTGATCTGTCCGGCGTAAATGCCGGAAGCGGGAACGCCCCCGCTGAGCGAGACCACGACACTTTGGACACCGCCGGCGGGCACGGTGATGGATGGCGGGTTTACTGAAACCTGATTGGACGCGGTGGTCGCGTTCGGATCGTTGATCACGGTGAACTGCAGGTTCGCCGCGCTGGCGCCGTGATTGGTAACGATCAGCGTTTGGGGCAACCCGGCGGCCGACAGCGAACCAAAGGACAGCGTTGCGGGATTGATGGTCACGTCGGTCGTCAGGGCGGCATTGGCATTCATGATTCCGCCGCCCTTCGTTGTCACGGCCGCGGCATTGCCGGTGATGTCGGTCACGTTGGGATTCGCCGTATTGACGATGCGGGATTTCACCTCGGCCGGATTGGGAGCGGTCTGGCCGTGATTGAGGGCGTTGCCGATGATCAGCGCAGCGGCGCCCCCGACCATTGGCGTGGCGAAACTGGTCCCGCCCGCCACGGTGTAGCCGGTCGGGCTGTACAGTTCGCCATTGGGATCGTAGCTCTGGGCGGCCATGAAGACGTTATCGCCGACGGCGAGGACATCCGGCTTCAGGCCGGCCGCGGCGCCCAGCACGGGTCCGCGGGAAGAGAACGCGAGCACCTGGCCCTCCTGCGGGTTCGGCGCTTCCCTGATCGATGGGTCGATGGTGGCCGGGGCGCCGGGGTGGCTGTCGACGTAGGCTTTCAGCCCAAGGCCGTCGGAGTTGCTGATGATCACCGAGGGAATGCTGGTATTGGTGAGCCCACTGGGGATAATTGGCGTTTCGTTCTGATCGTCATAAAAGACGACGCCGATGGCCCCCGCTTTCTGCGCATTTTGCACCTTGGTGGCGAATGTACAGGGATTGTCGGCGGGCCCGCGCTCGATGAGCCCGAAGGCGTTCTTCATCGAGTTGGGCGCCAGCGTGGTGCAGGCATACTGGTCAGAGCCGGCTTTTGCTGCGTCGACCAGCGACGCGGTGATCGGTCCTGCAGGAACGGGCCCGTCTCCGCGGTTGTCCAGCAGAGTCCCGTAGTTGGGTACGGTCAGCTCGGAGGAAAACTGGTGTGAGTTCTCGATCGCGCCGACCGTGATCACACTCGCCGCATCGCCCGGACTGCTGATGGTTCCAGGCGTGGGCGTAATCTGCCCGGAGTCGCCGAGATTACCGCCGGCGATGACGACGGTCATGCCCAGCTTTGTCGCGTTTTCCACCGCGGCCGCTTCAGCGTCGCACGGTTGTCCCGGGCCCAGGCCGCACACCGCGCCGGTTTCTGTCGGCGCCACGAGAGCCGGAGCTCCAAGCGACATGACCGCGACGTCCATCTTGTCGTGCTCCGCTTCTTCGAGCGCCGGCAGAATGGAAGCGTCATCCGCAAATCCGTTCGTGCCGGTCGAACCGAATACCTTATAGCTGCCAAGATACGCTTTGGGCGCGACACCGGTAATCGTGAGGTTGGGAGTGCCCGGCCCCAGATTGCCGGTGTTGGTCTCTCCGGCGGCGCACATGGCGACGGCGGTGCCATGCCCGACCCGGTCCCGGGGCGAGTAGTCGTCCGGAGTGGAATCGGTGGGGTCATTGTCGTTCAGGTATTGAACGAAGCTCTTGGCGACAATCACCTTATTGTTGGTGAAGTCGCTGCAGTTGTAGCCGGTGGCGATCTCGGACTGAGTAGTGTTCAGGCACGCGGGAAATCCGGCAGGCGCCGCCAGCGAGGAGTCCTGGAATGCGGCGTGATGATTATCGATGCCCGTGTCGATGATGGCAATCTTCACCCCCTCGCCGGCCTTGCCCTGACCTCCCACGGTGTTCCAGGCTGCAGGCACGTTGATGAGATTCACAGCGGCATTGAGGTTCATCTTGTATTGCCGTAGCGGAATAACGCCGGCAACGCCGGGCAGGGCACGCAGTGTGGGCAACTGCTCGGGCGTGGCCCGAACGATAACGGCGTTCAGCAGTGTTTTCAGCGATACGACCGGTTCGAAGCCGCGGGCTACGAGCGCCGCGCGAACGCTCGCCTGGGCGGATTCGATGCCGGCTCGCGCCGAGCGGATCGCCGCCGGACTTTCCCCGGCGGCGCGATGGCGGGCCAGTGGTGGATCGGAGAGAATCAGCGCATACCCCCTAAGGAGCGGCCCCGCGACAATGGAAGGGCTGCACAGACCGAAAATGCACGCAAATACAAGAACCGCGCGCGAGCGCCAAACACTGCTGGAATGCATAGTTGTTTACGGACTGAGTTGAATTATACCGACTTGCGGATGCCGTGCCGATGGGCCGCCCCCGTGCGCCACGCAGCGGTGGTGCTGTTGCGTGGCAGTTACCGTCATCTTATACTGGAGCTTCATGACGTTCGCGTTTAGCAGCCCGTTTCGATTTTGGTGGTACCGCACCTGAACGGGTGGGCGGCGCGTAACGGTTGAGCAATTCCCGAAAAGGCCCACTCTGATGAGCGGGCCTTTTTCATTTACAGGAGGACGGTCCAGTGATTATCTCCATGAAGCCGCGCGCCACGAAACAGGAGATCCAGCATGTCATCGAGCGGATTGAGGAGTTTGGTTACAAGGTGCATTCCATAGAGGGCGAGGAGCGCGTGGTGATCGGCGTGGTGGGTGTTGGCGACGTGACCGCCTGCCTGGAATCGGTGGAGGCTATGCCCCAGGTCGAGAAGGCGGTGCGCATCTCCGCGCCGTACAAATTCGTCAGCCGCGAATTCCGTCCCGGCAAAACCCAGGTCGTGGTGGACGGGGTGGAGATCGGCGGGGATGAATTCGTGGTCATGGCGGGACCGTGCTCGGTAGAGAACGAGAAGCAGATCCTGCACGCTGCAGAAGAGGTGGCGCGAGCCGGCGCGAGGCTGCTTCGGGGGGGCGCCTTTAAGCCGCGTACCTCGCCCTATGACTTTCAGGGCCTGGAAGAAGAGGGCCTGAAACTGCTCGCGCGCGCCAGAGAGGCCACTGGTCTGGGGATCGTCACCGAGGTAATGAGCGACCGCGATGTCGATCTCATCGCCGAGTACGCCGATCTCCTCCAGGTCGGGGCGCGCAACATGCAGAACTTCGCGCTGCTCAAGACTCTGGGGCGCTGCGGCAAACCGGTGCTGCTCAAGCGCGGTCTCAGCTCAACCATTAAAGAGCTGCTGATGTCCGCCGAATACGTGGTAGCCCACGGTAACCCCAACGTCATCCTGTGCGAGCGCGGCATTCGCACCTTCGAGACGGCGACGCGCAATACCTGCGATCTGGCCGGCGTGGCGGCTCTCGCCGAGCTCACGCATCTGCCCCTGATCGTGGACCCGAGTCACGCAACCGGCAAGCGCAGCCTTGTGCCGGCAGTCTCTCGCGCGGCGGTGGCCATTGGGGCAGATGGCCTGCTCGTTGAAGCGCACCCTTGTCCCGAGAAAGCGGTCAGCGATGGCGCTCAGTCTCTGGATCTGCGCCAGTTCGCCACCATGATGCGCGAGCTTCAGCCGTGGATCACGCTGTGGAAACAGATGCGAGTGACAGAAACCGCGGCTGCGGTGTAAGCTGCCCTTGTGTCGTTTCGTGTCCGTCCGTGGCAACTTGCTGCGCTGATTATCGTCCTGTGCGCCGGCGTTATCGCCCTCGTTTTCTACTATCGTCATCGGGGCGGCGCGTCGGCCTCCGAGCTGGTTTCCGATCTGCCGTCGGAGGATGCCCTCATCGGGTGGGCGGACGTGCGGGCGATTCGTGCTTCTGGCATGCTCGACCTGGTGGGGGAGCCGAAAGTCGCGGAAGAGAAGGATTATCGCGATTTCGTGGATCAGACCGGCTTCAATTACCGCGAAGACCTTATCGCATTCGGGTTTTCGCTGCGCAGCGATCCTGCGACTCAGCAGCGCGATATATTCGCGGTGGCGCACGGCAACTTCGACTGGAAGGACATCTTCCGCTACACCAAAGCGCATGGCGGCGAGTGCGCCCAGGCGTTCTGCCACATCGCCGGCAGCCACCCCGGACGCTATCTCTCGTTTTATCCGCTTCGCAGCGATCTCATGGCGCTGGCGGTGAGTTCCGACCCATATGGCGCGCTGCTTGTCGGTAAGCGTCCCGGAAAGAAGCCGATTTCGGTTCCACAGCAGCCCGTGTGGATAATCGCCTCCGCTTCCGCTCTTCAGTCGAAAGACCTGTTGCCCGAAGGCACCCACGCTTTCGCATCCGCCCTGCAGGGCGCCGAGCGGGTGACATTCTCCCTCGGGCCCACCGGCGATCATCTTGCCCTGGCCATGGACGCAGCCTGCCGCAGCCCCGACGACGCCAGCGCCCTGCTGATCCGGCTGGAGCAGACCACCGAGACGCTGCGCAAGTGGATCGCGCGCGAGCACCAGACCGCGAACCCGGCCGACCTCAGCGGAGTGTTGACTGGCGGGTCTTTTCGTCGCGACGACCGGACCGTGTTCGGCTCCTGGCCCATCCAGCGCGCGTTCATCGAAGCGGTAGCCGGCGGAAGTTCTCGTTGACCCCTCCTGGCGTCCTCTGTTTTGGCAACCTTGCGGTGGACACGATCACCGGACCGCTCCGCGAACCGCCCCTCTACGGACGGACGCTGTGGGTAGACACGCTCGAACAACACGGCGGTGGAAACGGCGCCACCACTTCGTTCACGCTGGCCCGCTTTGGCGTGGCGGTCCGCCTGTATGGCTTCTGCGGCCGCGACGCTTTCGGAGATTTCGGCGTCGACCGTCTCCGCGCCGAAGGCGTGGACGTCAGTTGGATCGAACGGGTCGACCTGCCGACTTCAGCGACGGTCGTCCTGGTGGACGAGCGCGGCGCGCGGGCGTTTCTGCATCGCCCGGGCGCGAGCTCCGTTGCGTTCGACACAGTTCCCGACTTTACCGTCGAACTGGTCGCCGGTTGCACCCGCTTCCACCTGGCGAATCCTTTCTCCATGCCCCACGTGCGCAGAAACGCGCCGAAGATGCTGACGCGGGCGCGCGCAGCAGGTCTGCGGACCTCTCTCGATACCGGCTGGGATTCGCGAAATGAATGGATGCGGGTGGTTGGCCCTTGTCTGCCGTTGCTGGATCTGCTGTTTGTTAATGAGGACGAAGCGGAGCGCCTTACCGGCTGCGGCGATGCCGTCGCGGCGGCGCGCGCACTTCGGGACGGCGGCCCTCGCGATGTGGTCATCAAGCTCGGCGGGCGCGGGTGCCTGCTGTCCGGCGAACACGGTGAGGATCGCATTCCCGGGTTCGCGGTTAAAGCCGTGGATACGACAGGCGCGGGCGACGTTTTTGCGGGCGCGTTCCTTGCTGGACTGCAGCGCGGTCTGAGTTGGCGTGATGCGGCTGTTCTGGCAAATGCCGCGGGCGCGCTCAGCGTCTCGCGAGTCGGAGCAACCGCGGGTTTGCTCTCGTTTGATGAGACGGCTGAGTGGGCTTCTGCCCGAGCCACAAACCGCGCATAGTATCGACGCATTTGGTCGAGTATTACCCCGCAGGCCGGTTCGTACTAGCCCGTTAACCATTCGATTCAAAAGCCACAGTTGCGTGCCGATCAGATAGGTGGGCGACGAGTTCACCCTGCAGCGCCCTCGCGGCGGCCAAACGGCGGCCGGCGTGATTGCGTTCAGGCTCGGCGCCCAGTCAGGCACGCAAACACGATGTACAAAACGACCTTATTACTCCTTCTGCCAATTTCGGCGTTGCTCGCGCAGCCCTCGGCTGGCACGTGCGTCAGCGACGCAAACAGCATTAAGTCCATCTGCACGCCTGCTCCCGTTCCCGTCAAGGTGGCTGCGGGCGCGACTTATAAGGACGCGAACTTCGGCGCCCAGATTAACATCCTCTCTCCACGTCTTCATCAGTATTCGGGAATATCACCGCTGAGCGTGAATGGAAAGTACCTGCACACCTTCGACCTGAGTGGCACGGCGGCGATTCTGAACGCCGCAACGGGGGCGGTGGTGACCGTCGGCGGCAATGTCCCGTATCCAATCTGCCACTGGTCCAATAGCAACGACGATATTTGCTACTACCTGGCCTCTTATGCGCCGCAGTTGATGCGCTACCACGTTTCGACAAACAGCTCGGATGTGCTGATCGACTACACGGGTAAGTTCACCGGTGCCCTCAGCGACGGCGGCACCACGGACATATCCGCGGACGAGTGGACGGCGTTCTGGGCGCCGGTGGAGCATCAGGTGTGCGCGGCGGATCTGAAGGCCAGAGCCACATATTGCAGCGACTATCTCGCGGCCAACAGCCTCAACAAGGTGCGCATCAGCGCCATCGACTACGCCACAATCACCAACGTGGATGCGGCCACCGGAAAGCGGTACGTTCTGCTCTTCGGAGATCCTTCCATGGCGATATACAGCGTCGATACGGTGCATAAGGTCCTGACGCTCGAAGCTCGTCCGGAGTCCGGCCGCAACATCATGGGAGA
Organism: Bryobacteraceae bacterium; assembly: GCA_035653295.1. Lineage (GTDB taxonomy): Bacteria > Acidobacteriota > Terriglobia > Bryobacterales > Bryobacteraceae > DASRCB01. The sequence continues at coordinate 3,012 of DASRCB010000355.1, read as the reverse complement.
TACGGGAAAGAACAACTACAACGGTATATGCGAGCCGGGTGAGGGCTGCCCGAGTACTCCTCACGGCTCTGTCTTTCAGGCGCCGGACGGTAAACAATACTTTGCTTACGAAGCAGGCTTCCAGGGCCAGTTGGGCAGCCAATATGTTTGCGCCCTCGACCTGGTCACAGTGAAGATCAGCGCCGGCGCGCTCGCGTTCACCGATTCCACCCTGGGCGGCGGGACGACCCGCATCCGCACCATCTCCGATTGTGGGACGACCTGGCAGTCTTACCATCTGGGATGCGCGCGGCTGGAGCCTGTTTGCGTCCTGAGCATGGATGCCGCGGCATATGCCGTGCAGGACGGTAACACGCCTTACTTCAACGAATTAATGCTGGTCTCATTTGCAGCCACGACCCCTGTCATCACCCCGCTCGCTATGCATCACAGCACCGAGAGCCAGTACTGGGCTCAGCCCCGCGCGGCCCTCAGCTTCAAAGGCGATAAGGCAATCTTCGATTCCGATTTCGGCGGCAGCACACTCTATGTCGCCTACGCCAGCACCGGGGTGGCCGCAACCGGCTCGGGGGACGGATCATCTACGACGCCGGTGCTCGGCGCCAGCTGCGGATCCGGTCTGCAGTTTTCGGTCGATTCAGTTGGAAACTGGCTGTATGTCTGCGGCGGCGGCAGGTGGGGCCGTGCGCCACTGCAATTCTAGCCCGTACTCATCACGAACAAGGTCCTGCGTGGCGGCAACCATGCCGCCCGCAGGTTTTTTTGCCCCCAGGCGTCTCCCGGAGGTACCGGTCCGTGCGCAGGGCAACGCAAGCCCATCATCATGCTGATTGAAATTTTCTATTTGTAAACTCCGGCGGCCCTCCTTAGAATTACCTGAAAGCCCCGTCCCGCTTTAACCCATAAGTCGAAAGAGGAGAACCAAAGGTGTATCCGAACACTGTACGTGTATTTGCGTGTTCTCTGTTGCTTGCGGGCGCTGTGGCGCTCGCGCAGAACAGCGCCACCCCCGCTCAGACGCCTGCTGCCGACGCGAGTGGGAGCGCCGCGCCGGCAGCTCAGACCGCGCCCGGATCGACTCCCACTCCGACGCCGGCTCCCACGCCCACGCCAGCTCCAACTGAGACCTGGTCCATCGGGCCCATCGATTTCAGCGGTCTCGTGGATGGCTACTACAGCTTCAATTTCGACCACCCGGCCGATCGCGTGAACCAGCTCTACAACTTCGACACCAAGTCCCAGGAGTTTAGTCTGAACATGGCCAAGCTCACCATGGCGCATGCGCCGGACCCCATCGGGTTTCAGGTGGACTTCGGCTTCGGCCGCGCGTTCGACGTCATTCACTCCACCGAACAGGCCCCGGAGATCTTCCGCTACATCGAGCAGGCCTATGTCAGCTTCAAGCCCGCGAAGCTCAAGGGTATGGAGATCGATTTTGGCGATTTCGTGACCAGCGCCGGCGCTGAGGTAATCGAGACCAACCAGAACTGGAACTATTCGCGGTCCCTGCTGTTTGCGTGGGCAATCCCGTACTACCACTTCGGCCTGCGGACATCGTTCCCCATGGGCAAGTACTTCACCGGCGGCGTGCAGTTAGTTAACGGCTGGAACAACATCGAGGACAACAACAGTGGGAAAACCGTGGGGCTTACCGAAACCCTGACCCTGAAGAAGTTCTCGTGGACCAACACCTGGTATGGCGGCCCGGAGAACAACAACACAAACAAGGGCATGCGGAACATGATCGACTCCGTGCTGCTGCTGACGCCGACCAGTAATTTCAATGCCTATCTGAATTTCGACTACGGCCAGAATCGGAATCCGCTGGTTCAGCCCGAGCTGGCGAAATGGTACGGCGTCGCCGGAGCCGCACATTTTCAGGTCAGCAAGAACATCGCCATCACGCCCCGCCTGGAATGGTTCAAAGATGCCCAGGGATTCTCCACGGGCGTGCCTCAGACACTGAAGGAATTCACCATGACCGGCGAATACAAATGGAGTCAGGGCGTCCTGACGCGCCTGGAGTACCGCCGCGACTGGTCGAACGAGCCCTTCTTCGAGCGCGGCTCCCTGCCCGCCATTGCGAAGAACCAGGACACCGTAACGCTCGGGCTGGTTGGCTATTTCGGCCCCAAACGCTGACAACGATAGAAAGCGCCTGGGGGCAGCAGAAGATATTTTGAATTGACTGGTTCGAGAGATTCCCGTAGTCTCGAACATAAGTATTTCGTAAAGATCCGGATCGACCTCGTCGTCAGGTTCCGTCACCCCGGGTTTCTCGTCACCCCGGTTTCCCGAATCACATCAGGAGGTTTGACTGAACATGGCGGAAAATACCGCTGAGATGAAACCCACTCTGGGTCTGACCGGGCTGACCATGAACGCCATGGCGCTGATCGCGCCGGGCGCCTTCCTGTGGCTCACCTTCCAGATCCAGTCGACCACCGGCGTAACGGCGCCGTCCATGTGGATCGGTATCGGAGTCGCTCTTCTGCTCTGCCTGGCGACTGCCGTCTGCTACGCGGAAATGGCTAAGCTGTATCCCGGCACCGGCAGCTCGTACTACTTTGCCGAACAATCCTTCCTCAATCACGATGCGGCGTGGCGCTATGCCCGGCTTTCGAAGTTTATCGTCGGCTGGGCCTCGCATCTGTATTACTGGATCTACCCGGGAGTGATGGTCGGCACGATGGGAATTCTTTGCGGCTACCTGGTTGGGACGCTCTGGCCGAATGCCATGAGCGCTTCCAATCCCGGCCCGATGTTCATGATGCTCATCGCGGTGGTGTTCTCGTTCGTTGTGGCTTACATCGCGCACCGCGGCGTCAACGGCTCCACGGCGGTAAACATCGCCATCAACGTGATTCAGATCACCGCACTGGTGGTGTTCTCAGTCATGGCCCTCGGCTATCGCATGAACCACCCGCCCGGGAGCGTGGCGTGGCAGTTCGATTCGAGCTCCGGTGAAGCGTATACGTACGAGTTCGCAACCACGAAGACGACCGCCAACGG
>DASRCB010000354.1:0-32447 GCA_035653295.1 Bryobacteraceae bacterium | reverse complement strand
GGACCTGGGTCGTGATGTCCTTGTTGAAGGCCGCGCCGGTGAAGCCGATGAACATGAGCACGATGCCCATGTGCACGATGTAGCCGCCATAGCGCCGCGTATTGCGGTGGGTCAGCTCCACCATGGCCGGAATCAGGCTTTTGCCATCCTTCGAGCGGATAGCCATGGCGCCCTTGAAGAACTCCATTCCGATGGTGATGGCGACGAACAGGCACATCCCGAACGAAACCACTGCATACGGCTCGGCGTGCATGCCCGCGGCAGCGAGCGCGCCCATTACGGCGACGGCCGCAATCGCCGGCCACTGGAACGCGCGACGCAGGCTCTCCAAAGAGCTGCGCCGCCACGCGATGAGCGGGCCGACGCCGGTGAGGAACATGAGTCCCAGGCCGATGGGAATCATGATCTTGTTGTAGAAAGGCTTGTCGACGCTGATCTTGTCGCCGGTGATCGCTTCGGAAATGACCGGAAAGAGCGTGCCCCACAGCACCGCGAAACAGCTGGCGAGCAGGATCAGGTTGTTGAACAGGAAACTGGATTCGCGCGAGACCACGCTTTCCAGCCGCGCCTCGCTCTTCAGGAAGTTCAGGCGATCGAGAATCAGCCAGGCCACCGCGGCGATACCGACAGCCAGGAACACGACGAAGTAATTCCCAATTTTGCTCTGGGCGAAGGCGTGCACCGACTGCACGACGCCGGAGCGGGTGAGCATGGTGCCGAAGATGGCCAGGAAGAAGCTGGCTGAGACCAGCACCATGTTCCAGACCTTCATCATGCCCTTCTTCTCCTGCATCATCACGGAGTGCAGGAAGGCGGTCGCGCTGATCCAGGGGAGCAGCGAAGCGTTTTCCACCGGGTCCCAGCCCCAGTAGCCGCCCCACCCGAGCACGGCGTAGGCCCAGCCCATGCCGAGCATGATGCCGGTGGTCTGGAACAGCCAGGTGATGATGGTCCAGCGCCGGGTGGTATGGATCCAGGCCTCGCCTTTTTGCTTCGCGATCAGCGATCCGATGGCGAAGGCGAAGGGCACCGTGAATCCGACATAGCCGAGATAGAGCATGGGCGGATGGATGGCCATGCTGGGGTACTGGAGCAGCGGGTTGAGCCCCTGTCCGTCGCCGACATCGGTGATTCCACGGCCGGCCGCCAGCACCTTGAACGGGCTCAGAAGGAAGGTGATGAGAAAGAGGAAGAACGTCTCCGTGACCATGAGCACGAAGGTGATCCAGGGCATGGTCTCGCGGAACTTGCGCCCGCTGGTCCATATCACCACGGCGGAATAGGTGGAAAGGAGCCAGGACCAGAGCAACAGCGAGCCTTCCTGTCCGCCCCACCACGCGGTGAACTTATAGATGGTGGGCATGGCCAGGTTGGTGTGCTCGGCGACGTAGGCCATGCGGTAGTCCCCGGCGATGAGGGAATACACCAGGCAGGCGGAGGCGAGGGTCAGCATCGCCCAGACCGCATAAACCGCGCGTTGCGCGCTCACCGCCAGCGCGGCGCGGGACCGCAGCTTGCCGACCACGGAGGCAACGGCCGAGTAAACGGCGAGGCAGAAAGCCAGCAGGACTGCGAGCGCGCCGATATTCTCCATGAAGAACTCCCTTTCAGCTCAGCGCTTTACAGGCCGGCGCGGTTTTCGAGCGCCTGCTTGTTCTGGACTGGTTTTGCCTGGTATTTGGAAGCGCACTTGGCCTGGATCTTGTTGGCATGGAATGCGCCGTCGTCGCCCAGTCGGCCATCCGCGAGAGCCTGCGACCCATCCTTGAACGTGTCCGGCAGAGGATCGACGCCGTTGTAGACGACGTTCAGGCGGCGGGCATCCTGCTTGAGTGTGAAGTGGACCTCGTTGCCCGTGCGCTCGATGCTGCCGGGAACGACGTCGCCACCTACGCGAATGCGCTCTCCTTTGGCGCGAGCGCCCATGGCGTCCAGCTCACTGATGGTTTTGTAGTAGGTCTTACTTTCGCTGATGCCGCTCTTCGCGAGCCAGACGAGCACACCAACGATGGCGACCACCAGCACGGCAAACTTCGCGTACGTGCGCATGGTTTCTCCTGAAACTAAAAGTATACCCCGTCAGAGCAGTGGGGGATTTCACGCAATTCGTAAACAGATTGCTCCCGCTGTGTTGTCCCCTGCGGGATATCCCGCAGCGTTGGTCGGGTAGCAGCATCCGCGACAGCAGAGGGCAGTTTTGAGGCCATTACAGGCGAACAAAGCGCGTGCGCGAGGCGTATGCTTGTTTAACAAAGCGCATTGGAACTGCGCCTGCGCGGGAAAACTTCATGGATGGTGTGGCCGCATACGCAGAAGCCTTGTCGGTAGCAGTGAGTTCGCTGAATTCCGGCAAGCTGCGCAGCTTTCTGACTCTGCTGGGCATCATCCTGGCGACGGCCACCCTCATCGTGGTCATGTCCATGGTCCATGGCATGGATGTCTACATCGCCGAAAAGGTGTCCGACATGGGCACCGACGGATTTCAGGTGCAGCGCATCCCCATGCTGGGGGATTTCGACCCGAAGAAACTGCTGGAACTGGAGCGAAAAAACCCGAAGCTGACCGCCGATGAGTACCACTTCCTGAAGGACCACCTGACGCTGACCCGCGAGGTGGGCATGGAGGCCGATCAGAGAATCTCGGTTCGTTACCGCGGGCATGACGTCGACGCCGTTGACCTGATGGGCATGACTCCGAACGTGGGCGTCATCTCCAATATCCAGATCGCGCATGGCCGATTCATCACGGAGCTGGACGACAGAAAACGGCTCGAGGTGGCGGTGATCGGAAGCGACCTCGACGAAAAGTTTTTCGCCGGCGCGGATGCTGTCGGCAAGACCGTTATGGCCGGCGGAAAACCATACCAGGTGGTCGGCGTGGCGGCAAAACGTGGGTCGGTGTTCGGATTTTCACGCGACAACTTTGTGATCATCCCCATCAACACCTACTTCAAGACGTACGGATTCCGGCCCGAGCTGGGGTACTCGGCGCTCGCGCTCGACCACTCCCGCCTTACGGAGGCCCAGGATGAAGTGCGTGCGCTCATGCGGGCGTGGCGGCGGCTGCGGCCCAACCAGGAAGACAACTTCGGGCTGCTCGCCTCCGAGTCGCTGACGGGGTTGTGGGACCGCCTGACCGGGGTCCTTTCGACTATGGCTATCGGCATTGTGTCGGTGTTCATGGTCGTGGGCGGGGTGGTGGTGATGAATATCATGCTGGCGGTGGTCACGGAGCGGACCTACGAGATCGGCATTCGCAAGGCCACCGGCGCCACGCGTGGCGACATTCTGCGGCAGTTCCTGATCGAGTCCTCTCTGCTGTCGGCCTCCGGAGGGGCGATCGGAACCATGGTGGCGTGGTGCATCGCCGTGCTGGTGCGCGTGGCTACTCCCATGCCCATGGCCGTGCCGCCGTCGGCGGTTATCGTGGGCGTTGGACTGGCCGCCATGGTCGGCCTCTTCTTCGGCGTGTACCCGGCGAAGCGCGCCGCGTCGCTCGACCCGATCGTGGCCCTGAGGTGGGAAAGATGAGGCTCTCCGAGGTAAAGTCGTCCGCCGGCATGGCCATTGCCACCGTGCGCGAGCACAAGATGCGCAGCCTGCTTACCGTGCTGGGCGTCATCATCGGCACGGGCGCGGTGATCGCCGTAGGCTCGATTATCACCGGGGTGAACGGCGCGATCGCGGGTATTACAAAGAGCTTCGGTCCGGACACGATCTTCGGCTTCCAGTTCAACATCGGCTTCCGCGGCGACATCAGTTCCGAGGAGTGGAAACGGAAGCCATTCACCTGGGAAGACGCGCAGGTTCTGGCGCAGCGCTGCCCCTCGATTCTGCACATTGCTCCCTACCTGTTCAGCCCCAATACGTTCGGCCGCGGCGGCTGGGTGGATCGCGCCGTTTACCGCAACAAGGACATCTACAACATCGAGTTCGCCGGGACGGAGGAAGGCTATGCCGAGGGTGGGGCCGACCACATGCTCTACGGCCGCTTCTTCACCGACGAAGAGGGCCGCAGGCGGCAGCCGGTGGTGGTCATCGGCGAGCATGTCTACAAGGCCCTGTTCCAGGTCGGCGATCCGGTCGGCAAGACCATCCAGGTGAATGGCCACGAGCTGCGCATCGTAGGGGTGATGGCGCACATGGCCGCCTCTTTCCCTGGCCAGGAGGACCGCCGCGTTATGGTCCCCTTCTGGAGCATGCGCAAGATGTTCCCCACCGCCAAACAGATCATGTTCGTGATCATCGCGAAGCCGGGCACGGTGGACCGGGCGATGGATGAATGTCAGGCCGTGCTGCGGCAGGTCCGCAAAACTCCTCCGAACAAGCCGGACGATTTCTGGCTGTCAACCGGAAGCCAGATGCTGGAGGACTTTCAGCGGATCATGAGCACGGTGGCGCTGGTGATGGTGGTGCTCAGCTCCATTGGGTTGCTGGTGGGCGGCATCGGTGTGATGAACATCATGCTCGTTTCCGTGACGGAGCGCACGCGCGAGATCGGAATCCGCAAAGCCGTGGGGGCTCGCAGGATCGACATTGTGGTTCAGTTCCTGACGGAAGCGGTGGTGCTGACCGGCCTGGGCGGCCTGCTAGGGATGACGCTCGGTTATCTGATCTCTCTCGGCTTCCGCCTGGCGTTCCCGAATCTTCCGACCTCGGTTCCCCTGTGGGCCGCCGCGCTGGGCGTGATGGTGAGTGTGGGCGTGGGCCTGTTCTTCGGAACGTGGCCGGCCACCAAAGCGGCGCGGCTGGATCCGGTGGTGGCGCTGCAATACGAGTAAGCGGCGGCAGGATTGCAGATTCACGGCGGGTGTCCACGCCCGCCTCCGCGGGCTCTACCGTTCGCCGGCCAGGCGGACGTGGACGTCCGCCGCAGGTCTGGAGACCTGCCCCACGGTCATTGTTGTTATCGTAGTTCCCACGGATGAAATCCGCGCGATACTGCGCATGGCTGGCCGCCATGCTTGTGGCGGTGTGCGCTTCGGCGCGGCAGTTGCCCGTGCGCGTGCTGTCCATGGCCGAGGGCCTGCCGCGCAACGCGGTGGCGTGCATTGTTCCGGGCCCCGCCGGAATGATGTGGTTGTGCACTTCAGAGGGCCTGGCGCAGTATGACGGGTACCAGTTCCGCACCTTCGGCCCCGAGCACGGATTGCCGTCCCGGGTGGCCATTCACCTGGTTCCGTCCAAAGCCGGCGGGTACTGGTTGGTTACCGATCGCGGCGTCTGCCGGCTGTATCCCAGCGCCCGGATCGGCGAGCCTTGCCCCCTGCTCAGCGTGGATGTGCTCGAAGGCGAATTCGGCTTTGTTTTCGAGTCGCGGAGAGGCGCGGTGTGGGTGGCGACAACCAGAGCGTTGTATACGGTCTCGGCGGACGGCCGCCGGCTGCTGCGCACCGGTTTTCAACTGCCGGCGCACGAGGAAATCCAGAGCCTTGCCGATGGCGCCTCCGGCGCAGTACTGGTCGGAACCGATACAGCACTGTACGAATGGACGCGGGCCGGACGGCGCACGTTGTCGCCGCCCGCGGCCGGCATCGGCATCAGAGACATGCAGCGCGCGCCATCGGGCGATCTGCTGCTGGCGACCTCCCGCGGCCTTTGTGCAATGCAGACCGACGGGGCGGCATTTCGCAGGATCGACATACCGCGAATGAATGTCGCTCACCAGCTGCTGCACCGTCACAGCGGTGCGATCTGGGTTTCCGGCGATGCCGGTATCTGCCGTCTGGCCTTCGGTGAGCGAGGGGAAATCGGCGCGGCGGAGTGCCTCGATGAACACGACGGCCTGCCATTCAACATCCTGTTCCTCACCGAGGACGAGCAGGGCGATATCTGGGGAACCACGGAATCGGCTGGCATCTTTCGCCTGGCGGATACGGGGGCCGTGCTGTACCAGAACAGCGACGAACTCGGCGACGCCCGCGTGGCCTCCATCTTCGAAGACCGCCTTGGCCGCCTTTGTGCAATGACCGGCGAGAATGGCGTTCCGGCACTGCGCATTCGCAACGGCGATTCATTTGTTCGCGCGGCGATACCTTTGCCAGAGGGCATCCGGCCAGAAAGCCGCAGCCTGAACCAGATCGTGTTGCAGGATCGCGACCGGTCGTGGTGGCTGGCGACCTCCAGCGGCGTGCTGCGGTTTCCCTCCTCGGCGCGAGCCGAAGATCTGGTTCGATCGGGCGCCCCGACGCTGTACGGGGTGAACTCGCCGGCGGCCTGCTCCGAGGCCCTGGTTCTGTTCGAGGACAGCGACGGCGCGGTGTGGACCTCCTGCGGCGGCGAACACGGCACGCTGGCGCGGTGGCAGAGGAACTCATGGCGCGTGTGGCGCGCAGGCGACGGCTGGCCGGCCGACGCCGAGGCGAACGTCATTCGCGAAGCATCGCCCGGTATTTTATGGCTGGGAACGAACGACAGCGCGGTGCGTTTTCGAAACTCCCGGTTTGACGTGTTTCCACTGAACCTCGGGCCGCGGCCGCCCATCGTCCGCGATCTGCTGGTGGACCGCAAAGGAAGCCTCTGGGTGGCCACCCAGCGCGAAGGTCTGCTGCGCTGCGACAATCCGAACGACGCCCGCCCGGTGTTCCACGCTTATACCGTTCGCGACGGCATGTCTTCCAATTCGGTTCGGTCCCTGGTGGAGGACGAAGACGGATTCATCTACGCCGGGACGGTTCGCGGCGTGGATCGCATCGATCCAGCGGCGCCGTTCGACGGCGAGCACATTCGCCATCTCACCAGTGCAGACGGTCTTCCCGACGGCGATCATACGTGCGCCTTCCGCGACAGCCGCGGACACCTGTGGTTCGGTACGCTGCGTGGTCTGGCGGAGTTCGAACCAGCGAAGACGGTGATGGCCTCGCACCCCGATGTCCGGCTAACCGGGCTGCGCGTTCGAGGTCAGGATGTCGCTCTGCCGTGGGAAGGCGCGGCGAGCATGTCGCTCGACCTGGCCGCCAATCGGAATCAGGTTGAGATCGAGTACACCAGCGTGGATCTGCGTTCGGTGGCTTCGCTGCGGTACCAATACCGGCTGGAAGGAGTCGACAGCCGCTGGAGCGCGCCGTCGACTCAGCGCGTTGTCAATCTGGCCACACTGCCGCCGGGGCGGATGCGTTTCGAGGTTCGCGCCATCGGCCCTGACGGGCAGCCCGGAGCGCCGGCGACGCTCGACCTCAGACTGGAGGCCGCGTTATGGCGCCGCTGGTGGTTCCTCGCGGGGCTGGCATTGATGGTGGCCGGGGTGGCCACCGCGGCACATCGCCGGCGGGTGCACCATCTGCTGGCGATCGAACGGCTGCGGACGAGCATCGCGACGGATCTTCATGACGACATCGGGGCCAGCCTCACCCAGATTTCCATCCTCAGCGAGCTGGCGCGGAGGGGGGCCGCGCCGCAGGTGCTTTCGGAAATCGCGGGCATGGCGCGGGGAGTGGTTGAGGAGATGAGCGACATCGTCTGGGCCGTAAACCCGCGGCACGATCATGCTGACGCTCTGGCCCACCGCATGCGCCGCTTCGCCAGCGATACTCTCGGCGGGGCGGATATCGACGCACGATTCGATACGCATCGCCTGCCGCCGGAGTCGATCATCCCGCTGGAAGCGCGCCGTCCACTGTATCTGGTGTTTAAAGAGGCGGTGAACAACGTGGCGCGCCACTCCGGCGCGGAGCACGCGGCGATCCGTCTGGAGCTGGCCCATGGCGCGCTGGCGCTCACGGTCGAGGATGACGGACGCGGGTTCGAAACGGAAAAGACCTACACGGGCGAGGGCCTTATCAGCATTGCGAGGCGGATGAAGAGTCTGGGCGGAACCGCGCGCTGGGAGTGCAACAACGGCGGCGGCACGCGCTTCACCGCCACACTTCCGCTGCACTCGGGCACGTTTCGGGCGCCATGGCTCCGGCTGTGGCGAGGGTGGAATGGCCGGCAGACGAAATGACCGGGTTGCGGCCTGGCGGGGCGGTGTATGACACTACCAGAACTAATGGTGAGATTCCGTGGTGCGCGCCGGTAAAGTGGGAAGTGCCTTGACTGCCCCCTCCCAGTCCAGCGGCGCCCGCCGCATTCTCGTCGGGATCATCGAAGACCAGCGCCGGACGCGGGAAGGTCTGCGGTTGCTGATCGACAGCAGCGAGGGATTTGCCTGTCTGGGGGCTTGGGGATCCATGGAGGAAGCGCTGCAGCACGACTGGACGCGCGCTCCGCAGGTTGTGCTGCTGGATCTGGGGCTGCCGGGCATGTCCGGTATCGAAGGGATCGCGGAACTGAAAAAGCGCAGCCCGTCCGCCGCGCTGGTGGTGTTGACGGTGTATGAGGACAACGACCGCGTGTTTCGCGCTCTCTGCGCCGGCGCGACCGGATACATGCTGAAGAACACGCCGCCGGACAAGCTTCTGGAGGCGCTGCGGGACGCGGTGGACGGCGGCGCCCCGATGTCACCGGAAATCGCGCGCCAGGTGGTGGAGCTGTTCCGGCGCTTTCGCCCGCCGGAAAAAGCGCAGTACGATCTCACGCCGCACGAACTGCGGCTTCTGAAGCTGCTGGTGGAGGGCCACAGCTACAAGACCGCGGCCGCGGAACTCGGGGTCAGCATCAACACCATCGCATTTCATGTGCAGAAGATCTACGGCAAGCTGCAGGTGCACTCGAAATCGGAAGCCGTGGCCCGCGCGCTGCGCGAAAACCTGCTGCGCTGATCGCGCCTATTTTTTGGGCTTCTGCGATGGAAGCAGGTAATTGTGGGCCACGATGCCGGCCAGCACGGCGGTGGCGAGGTAATTGGCGAGCGCGGCCGAACGCATGGATCGTGGATGGCGGTGGATCAGGTACATCTGCGCGCCGAGGATGGCGCCAATCACGACGCCTTTCCGCACGGTGCTGGAAGCGTCGAAGCGGCCGTTACGCCCGGCCAGAATGGGATTCAGCTCGAGCCGGTGGTAGCTGCTCATGATGTCCATCAGGTTGGCCTGGGCGAAGAAAGCCACCGATGCTTCGTACACGCCGTGAAGATAGACTGCATCGGGCGCGGAGGTCTCGCCGAAATCGATGGGATACGAAACCGGGCGCGGCGCACGCGCCGCGAGTTCGAGCCAGTGCCGCAGGGCGGGATCGGCGTTGTGCGCCATCTCGAGCCGCGCGATAGCGTCCAGGGTTTTCGCACGGAATGGCGCGAGATAGCCGCGAATGGCATCCGACTTCCACCCGATCTGCCACGTGTACTGCTGGTCCTGCGCCGATGCTGCGAGAACTGTTGCGAAACTCAACACCGCGAGGCGTGCGGCGGGCACGAAGATGGCGCGACGCATGGGTGCATTGTGACGTGCGGCAGATCGGATCGGTACACCGATTTTTTCTTATTCGGTACTGGTCAGTGGGACAGGGCGAGGACGATGTGATTGGCGATGATGCCGCAGAAGTACGCGAGTCCCGTCATGTAGGCGAACTGGATGGCGGGCCACTTCCAGCCACCGGTTTCGCGCCGGACCACGGCGATGGTGGACATACACTGCAGAGCGAAGGCATAGAAGACGAGCAATGCGATGGCGCCGCCGAGGGTCATTTCGCTGCGCAGGGCCTGGCGCAGTCCCTTCGACTGGGCTTCACCTTCGACTCCGTAGATGGTCCCGAGGGTGCCGACGATAACCTCGCGAGCGGCCAGTGAGCTGACCAGTCCGATGCCGATCTTCCAGTTGAATCCCAGCGGATGAATGGCGGGTTCGATGGTCTTGCCGATATCCCCGGCGAGGCTGTTCTCGATCTTCGGCGGCTGCCCGTTGTGAACGGGCAGGTGCAGCATCACCCAGAGGAGAACGGCGACGAGGAAGATCACGGTGCCGGCGCGCTTCAGGAACACGAGGCCGCGGTCGAGCAGCCTGAGGCCGAGGGACTGAAGGGTGGGCCGGCGGTAAGGCGGCATCTCCAGCATGAAGGGCGTGTGCTCGCTTTTGAGAACGGAGGATTTCAGCAGGCGCGCGGTGAGAACGGCGGCGAGGAAGCCGAGGACGTAAAGGCCCATGAGCGCGGCCGCCTGGGTCCCGAGAAAGGGACCGACGAGATGGCGTTCGGGGATGAAGGCGGCGATGATGAGCGTGTAGACCGGCAGCCGGGCGGAGCAGGTCATGAACGGTGCGATCATGATGGTGGCGATGCGGTCGCGCTTGTTCTCGATGGTGCGCGTGGCCATGATGGCCGGCACGGCGCAGGCATAAGCGGACAGCAGCGGGATGAAGCTCTTGCCCTGAAGTCCGAAGCGGCGCATGGTGCGGTCCGCGATTAAAGCGGCGCGAGCGAGATAGCCGGAGTCTTCGAGAACGCCGATGAACAGAAACAGGAGCAGGATCTGGGGCAGGAAGACAACCACGGAACCCACGCCGTTCCAGACTCCGTCGATCAGCAGAGAACGGAGAACGCCGCTGGGCAGAAGCGTGCCGATCCACTGGCCGGTGATTTGAATGGCGAGCTGCAAACCATCCATGAGCGGACGCGCGCCGGAGAAGATGGTCTGAAAAACCGCCGCGACCACGACCACGAAGATCAGCGGGCCGGCGACGGGATGCAGGAAGACGGCATCGAGGCGGCGGGTCCAGCGCGGAGGTGCGGGGGCCCGGTAGTCGGCCTTCTGACCGATATTGGCGGCCCAGCGGCGGCAGCGCGGGACATCCTGTAAGACCGGCAGCTCCATCAGGGGCTTGCGCGGGCGCGCCGTTCCGGCGGCCGTTCCTTCGACGAACTGAAAAACTTTTTCGACGTTCTCGCCGGTGGCGGCGCTGATGAGGGCCACCGGAGCGCCGAGCTGCGCCGCCAGCGCCTTGATGTTGACCTGCCCTCCGCGGCCGCGCAGATCGTCGGCCATATTGAGAATGACCAGGGTGGGCAGGTTGAGGGCGAGGATCGGCGCAGCCAGGATGAGATGGCGGCCGAGGTTGGTGCAATCGAGGATCAGGAGCACGGCATCGGGCCGGGGGACCCCGTCCATCTCGCCGGTGAGCACGTCATGCGTGACCTGCTCATCCTCGGAGCGCGCCTCGAGGCTGTAGACGCCGGGCAGATCGACGAGCACGACCTCACGCGCGGAATTGACCTTTGCGTGGCCGATCCGCTGCTCGACGGTAACGCCGGGGAAGTTGGCTACCTTCTGCCGAAGTCCGGTCAAACGATTGAAAAGAGTGGATTTTCCAGAATTGGGAGGTCCAACGATGGCGACCACATGCGGGCGGACGTCAGTTCTTGTCCCCTGCTCCGGCTCCAGCGCCGCGAGCGTTGTAGCTCCGCTGTGGCAGTCGCTCATGAACCTCGGTCGTTGCCGCCGGCCGGCGCTTCGTTCCTGCGCAGGTGAAGGCGAGATGCAGTTTCACGGCGGAGCGCTACTTCGGAGCCGTCGACGCGGTAAACGCGCGGGTCGCCGCCCGGAGCGCTGTTGCCGCGAACGACCGCATGTCCTGGCAGAAAGCCCAGTTCCATCAACCGTCTGGCGATATCTTCGGGAACGTCGAGGCGATCCAGAACGCCTTCTTCGCCGGGCCGGAGGTCAGCCAGGGTGAAGATCCGGGGGCGGCCCCGTCTGCCGCGGTTGTTGAAACTCACTTGCAGCATAAGTCAAGTATGGGACTGGTTGAAAGCACTGTCAATAACAATTGAGACTGGTTTGGTCTGACATCGGTTACTAATGGCAGATGCGGTTCTCCGTTAATTGGTCGCAGGGAGGGGGCGGGCATCTCAGGGGTCTTTTCGGCCGTTGGTACGAGAACAGTAGCGCTAAAATTTTCTTGACAACTTTGCACTCATGTTTTATGCTCGTATCAGAGTTAGGAAAAGTCAGGAGGTTCTGAAAAGATTATGCCGATGGTGAAATACAATCCGTTCGAAGTCGATGACCTGCCTACGGGGCTGCGTCTGTTTTCCGATACCGTGAACCGGCTGTTGAGCGATGCCCAGGTGCGACCCTGGACCCCGGCCGTGGACATCTACGAAACGGAGAACGAGCTGGTGCTCAAGGCCGACCTGCCCGAGGTGAAGATGGAAGACATCGACATCCGCATGGAGAATGGCACTCTGGCGCTGAAGGGCGAGCGGAAGTTCGAGAACGAGCAGCAGCGGAAGGGCTTCCATCGTGTGGAGCGCAGCTACGGCACGTTCGCGCGTTACTTCACGCTGCCGGACACGGTGGAGGCGGATAAGGTCCGCGCCGATTACCACAATGGCGTCCTGACCATTACGCTTCCCAAGAAGGAAGTGGCCAAGCCGCGTCAGGTGAAGGTACAGGTGAACAGCAACTAAGCGGCACCGCCGCGCGGCGCGCGGCATCCAACATAATGGAGCTTCAAGGGGGCGGCGCCCGAGTGGTTGCCGCCCTTCGTTTCATATGAACGCAATCAAAACGACGCTGCTGCTCGGCGGGCTCACCGGCCTGCTGCTGTTTCTGGGTGAGATCTTCGGCGGCCGCGGCGGGATGACACTCGGGCTGCTGATCGCTGTCGTCACCAATTTCGTGGCGTACTTCTTCTCGGATCGCATCGCGCTTGCGACCTACTCCGCGCAGCCGGTGACGGCAACGGAAAATCCGGAGGTCTACGCGCGGGTGTTCCCGCTCGTGCAGAGCCTGACGCAGCGCATGGGCCTGCCGATGCCGCGGCTGTGGCTGATTCCCGAAGAATCGCCCAACGCGTTCGCCACGGGGCGCAATCCCCAGCATTCCTCGGTCGCGTTTACGGCCGGGATCCTGCGGCTGATGAACAACCAGGAGCTGGAAGGCGTCGTGGCGCATGAACTGGGGCACGTGAAGAATCGGGACATTCTCACCAGCTCGATTGCCGCGACCGTCGCCGGGGCAATCACGTGGCTGGCGCGAATGGCATTCTGGTTCGGGGGCAGCAGCCGTGACGATGAGGACCGAAGTCCGTGGGCCGGGCTGCTGATGATGATCCTCGCGCCGATCGCAGCGGCGGTGATTCAGATGGCCATCTCGCGCACGCGCGAATATGCGGCGGACCAAACCTCAGCGGAGGTCACCCATAACCCCAATGAGCTCATCTCCGCGCTCGGCAAGCTGGAGACGTGGTCGCAGCGCATCCCGCTGGCCGACGCCACTCCCAGCACGGCGCATCTGTTCATCGTAAAGCCGTTCTCCGGCGGTGGCCTGACGAACCTGTTTTCGACGCATCCCTCCACCGAGGACCGCATACGCCGCCTCGAGCAGATGAAGTACATCCGGTGAACCTGCCTGCGGTTCGCGTGAACCGGCGCGCGGTGGAGCGGCTCGATTCCGGCCATCCCTGGGTTTTCGCCAGCGACGTTGTCGACCGCGGCCATGCCCAGCCCGGTGATGCGGTTATCCTTGCCGAGCCCGGCGGCCGCGCGCTCGGCACAGCCCACTACAGCTCCTCGTCACAGATCTGCCTGCGGCTGCTCAGCCGGCGCGTTGAAGCGATCGACCGGGCTTTTCTGCTGGGGCGCCTTCAGGCCGCCGCCGATTATCGCAGCCGCGTGGTGCGCGACAGCGACGCGTATCGCCTGGCGCATGGCGAAGGGGACCGGCTGCCGGGGTTGGTCATCGATCGCTACCGCGATGTTTTCGTTATCCAGACGCTCGATCAGGGAATGGATCGGCTCAGGAGCGAAATCGCCAGCTGTCTTCAGGAACTGTTCGCGCCGCGGGGCATCCTGGCGCGCAACGATTCGCCGGTGCGCAGGCACGAGCAGCTTCCGCTGGTGTGCGAGACGGTGGCGGGCGAGATTCCGGACGAAATTCCCGTGCGGATGAACGGTCTTGACCTGACGGCCGACGTACAGCACGGGCAGAAAACCGGGGTCTTCCTCGATCAGCGCGATAACTACATCGCGGCGGCGCGTTATGGGCGCGGGCGGGCGCTCGACTGCTTCACCTGTACCGGAGGGTTCGCGCTGCATCTGGCGCCGGGGTGTGAGTCGGTGGAAGCGGTGGACAGCTCCGCGCCGGCTCTCGGTCGCGCCAGACGCAACGCCGAGCGGAACGGCATCGCAAACATTCAGTTCCGCGAAGCCGATGTTTTCGAGCTGCTGACGGCGTATGCGTCGGCCCGCCGGCAGTTCGAGACCATCATTCTCGATCCGCCTGCATTCGCGAAATCGCGGAGTCAGGCGGACGCGGCGGCCCGCGGATACAAGGACATCAATCTGCGCGCTCTGCGGCTGCTCGGGCCGGGCGGCGTGCTGGTGAGCTGCTCCTGCTCGCATCATGTGAGCGAGGCGCTGCTGCTGGAGACGATTGCGGCGGCGTCGCTTAACGCGGGGCGGATGCTGCGCGTTCTGGAACGCCGTACGCAGGCGCAGGACCACCCCATTCTGCTCACGGTCCCAGAGACGCTTTATCTGAAGTGTTTGATTCTGGAAGTGGTTTAAGCGGCGCTATCCAAGGCTATCGACGGCTGATCAAAGCCGCAGATAAACGCTGATGAACGTCGATGGAACAGCGCTATGAGCGGAAGCGCGCTGTCGCGGCGATGCTCTCGGCCCGCATCCGCGCGGCGACCAACCGCGAATCAGGCCGTTCCATTTCCACCATTACGCACGCCAGGCTGGCCGAGAAAACCCGGACGGCCTCTGGCGTCAACATCTGGAGGGCTTCAGCAAGCTCCCCGACAGTAATCTCCTCTGCGCTGAACGCCCCGATAAGAGAGGCGACCTGCACACCTTCCCGGATGAGCTGCATACTATGTCTGTATTATCGCTTACCCGGAGGTACTTTGCCAGTACCACTACCAGGCATCTAACCGTAAGATGCTCCGGGAACCCGCGCCTGCCCTGCACCGTAATAAAGCTCGAAAGGACCCTGTTCTCATGCACATATCTCGATTGGCACCCGTCCTGGCGGGCCTGTTCCTGTTCACCTCCTGCGAGGCCCTCGACTGGGGTGACTGGGGGGAACACTACCGCGAGGATTTCCATTACACGTACAACTTCAACCCGGGCGGCCGGCTGGCGCTGGAGAACTCCAATGGAGCGGTGGAGATCTCGAGCTGGGATCGCAACTCGATTGAGATCAGCGGGACGAAGTTCGCCAGCAGCCGTGAAATGCTGGGTCAGATCAAGATCGAAGTGAGCCCCACGCCCGACTCGGTGCGCGTTCGGACGGTGATTCCATCGAACAACTGGGGCCACGGGAGCCGCGGGGCGAGCTACATTATCCACGTACCGCGGCGCGTGGCGCTGGACGAGATTCGCACCTCGAACGGCGCCATACGGGTGAATGACGTGGAAGGCGCGGTGCGGCTGCGCACCTCCAATGGCCAGGTTCAGGTCGGAAACGTGAAAGGCGAGATGGAACTGGAGACGTCCAACGGCGCGATAGACGTGTCGGATGTCAGCGGGAACCTGCGCGCCCACACATCGAATGGACCGATTCGCGGCCGCCTCCGGGGTGGATCGCTCGATGCCGGCACTTCCAACGGCGCTATCGAGGTGACCATAGCGGATGCGCCGGGAAACTGGCCCATCAAGGCGGATTCATCGAACGGACGCATCGAACTGAATGTGGACAGCGGTCACGTACCCGATATTCGCGCCACCACCAGTAATTCCAGCATCGCTCTGCGCCTGCCGGCATCGACGAATGCGCGGCTCGAGGCGGATACGTCGCACGGGTCGATTACTACCGACTTCGATGTGACGGTTCACGGGGGCACGCTGGGGAAGTCGCACCTGGCGGGCACGATCGGCAGCGGAGGGCCGCTGATTGAGCTGAGCAGCTCGAACGGGTCGATTCACGTGATGAAGCGGTAGGGGTTGCGGGCGGGCGCCTCACGGCCCACGTGCAAGCCAAAGGCTTGCTCCACAATCGGCATTTCAGCAGAATGTCCAGACTCCAGCGTGCAAGCCCAGGGCTTGCATTACAAGTCGGGGGCGGCGGAGCGTGATACACTCCTGCGGAGATGACGGACAATGATCTGGCGCTGCAGATCCGCGACGGAGCGTATCCTGGCGAGAAGGTGATGGTGCTCGACGGTGTGCTGAACATGCAGACCGTGCTCGAGTTTCGCGACGCCATTCGCCAGCAGCAGCCGGAGACACTGGTGATCGACATGAGCCGGGTGCGTTATGTCGATTCCAGTGGTCTGGGGGCGCTCATCGGCGCGTATGTCAGCTTCGAGCAGAAATACAAGCGCCTGCTGCTGGCGGGAATGAACGATCGCATCTGGACACTGTTCCGGACCTGCAAAGTGGACGACGTGTTCACGCGCTATCACAGCGTGGACGACGCGGAGCGCACCGTTCCTTCATCGAACTGAATTCAAGCTGCGATATAGTTCGGGACATGAGAGTATCTTTTGCGGTGCTGGTGTGCGCGGCCGCGGCGGTCGCCTCCGGCCAGCAGCAGGAGCGCCTGGAATCGCCACAGGTCCATTCCGACGGCAGCGTTACGTTTCGCTTCCGCGCGCCGAACGCGAAGGAGGTGACGGTCAACGTTGTCGGCTCGAAGCCGCTGGCCATGCAGAAGAATGACGAAGGGGTGTGGAGCGCGACGACGCCCGCGCTGGACCCGGATTATTACGGCTACACATTCATCATGGATGGCGTGGGTTTGCGCGATCCGTCGAATGCCGATGTGATTCCGAATTTGATGTACCCGTCGAGCGAAGTTCACGTGCCGGGACCGCCGACATTGACGTGGGAGCTAAATCCGGTTCCGCACGGCGAACTCCATCACCATTTCTACCATTCGAAGGTGGTGGGCGATGACCGCGATTTCTACGTGTACACGCCGCCAGGGTACGATCCGGCGGGCCGCACGCTCTACCCCGTCCTGTATCTTCTGCACGGTTTCAGCGACATGGCGAATGGATGGAGCGCCGTCGGCCGCGCGAACGTGATCCTCGACAATCTGATCGCGCAGAACAAAGTGAAGCCGATGCTGGTGGTGATGCCGCTGGGCTACGGGCTGACGATTCACTCCATTTTTTCGCCCGGCGCCGAGGCGCCGTTCGGACACAACAACCGCCATGAGCAGAACCTCACTGGTTTTCGTGACGCGCTGCTGACGGAGGTGATTCCGCAGGTGGAAAGCACTTATAAAGTGCGCACCGACCGCGAGTCGCGGGCCATCGCGGGCCTGTCGATGGGCGGCGCCGAGTCCCTGTTCGTGGGTCTGAACGCGCCGGACCGGTTCGCCTACATCGGCGCATTCAGCGCGGGCGGGTTGAACGAGCCCTTCAAGGACGAGTTCCCCGCCCTCGATGAAAAAGCCAATTCACTGATTCGCGTGTTGTGGATCGCCTGTGGCACGGAGGACCGCCTGATGGAGCCGAACAAGAACTTCCGCGAATGGCTGACCTCGATCAAGGTGAAGCACACGGACATCGACACGCCGGGCGCTCACACGTGGCTGGTGTGGCGCCGCAACCTGTCGAATTTCACCCCGCTGCTGTTCCAGACGCATTAATCGGAGGGAGGCGACATGCGCGCAGTAAAGATTGGCGCTCCAGGCGGGCTGGATCGCGTTCACGTGGTGGAAGTGGAGGATCCGGGGCCGCCGCGCGCGGGCGAGATTCGCGTCCGCATTCATGCGAGTTCGCTCAATTACCACGACATGAGCGTGGTGAAGGGTATCATCCCTTCTGCCGACGGCCGCATCCCGATGGCTGATGGCGCGGGGGTGGTGGAGGCAGTTGGCGCGGGGGTGGAGGAGTTTGCCGAGGGAGATCATGTAGTCTCGTGTTTTTTTCCTGACTGGCAGGCCGGCGAGCCGCAGTTCGCCGATTTCAGCCGAGTGCCTGGAGACGGCATGGACGGCTACGCCGTGGAGACGGTGGTTCGTCCCGCGACGTGGTTCACGCACGCGCCGGAGGGCTGGTCGCATGGCGAAGCAGCGACTATTACCACGGCCGGCCTGACTGCGTGGCGTCTGCTGGTGGTCGAGGGTGGGCTGAAGGCCGGCGATGCGGTGCTGGCGCTCGGCACAGGCGGCGTGTCGATCTATGCTTTGCAGATCGCCAAGGCGATGAGCGCCGAGGTCATCGTCACCTCGTCTTCAAACGACAAGCTGGAGCGGGCGCGCGGGCTCGGGGCCGATGAATGCATCAACTACCGTGAGACTCCGAAGTGGGGAGACGCGGTTCGGAAGCGAACGGGCGGGCGTGGCGTCGATCAGGTAATCGAGGTCGGGGGACCAGGGACTCTGGCGCAGTCGATCAAGGCCGCACGCGTCGGAGGGCACATCGGGCTGGTCGGGGTGCTGACGGGTATCGCCGGCGATGTGCCGACGGCGGCGCTGATGCGTCGGCAGCAGAAGCTGCACGGAGTTCTCGTGGGCAGCCGCGAGCACCAGCTGGATTTCGTGCGCGCGCTGGAGGCGATGAAGATTCGACCGGTGATCGATCGCACGTTCCCGCTGGAGCAGATTGCGGACGCGTTCCGGTACGAGGAGTCGGGGCGGCACTTCGGGAAGATTTGTCTCGAGTTCTGATTCCTACTGAATGGCGATCCGCACCGCGTTTGCCGTCTGGCCGGCTACGGTGACAACGATCTCGTCCGCGCCGCTGCCGCGAAGGGCGGCCGGCAAAGAAACGTTGATCTGATCGAGGCCTGCGAATTGCGGCTGCGCGCCCGCGTAAAGCACCGGGACCGGGATTCCGGCGATGCTGACCATCACATCGGAGGTCGACCCGACAGTGCGGAAACCGGTGCCATACAGCGTCAGGTAGACAGGGGCATCCAGCGTAAGGGGCACGAGCGTGCATCCGGATGCGTCGCAGTTGAACAGAGGCACGCCGGTCTGCTGCGAGCCAATTTGCTCGACCGCTGTCGCAGCGGCCACGCCCGAGCCATTGCCGCTCATGCTGAACAGCGACGGAGCGATGCTTCGCACGAGCGCCGTGGCGCTGACCGACGATGCGCCCGAGGCAATCGTGAACGTCGCCGTGCCATCGGCGGTCCCGTCCGGCACAAGAAAGTTCACCTGCTGGGATGAAGCATAGAGCAGCGGCGCCGCGCGCCGGACCCCGGCGGAATCGGTGACGGTGAGTGTCGCTCCGCCGAGCGTCAGGGGCAGAGGTTGCGTCATTGCCTGGCCGGTGGCGGCGGGCAACCCCGATCCGTAAATAGTGGCCAGCGCGCCCGGCGCGACAGCCAGGCTCACGCCCGCCGACGACTGCACATACGGCGCAGGCAGCACGCCGTAATAGCGCGCCATCCAGTACGGAAGAATGTAGTCGATCCCCGCGCTTTCAATGCTGCCCGATCCGCCGCCCGAGAGCTGAAAGGGATCGCGCTGCCAGAGGAAGTCGGTTGGCGGGCGCAGCGGAACCGGAATCGGCTGGCAGGCCTCGCCGCCGCATACCGGAACGGAAGCAGCCAGGTTCACAGAAAAATCGCGGCGCGGCTTTTGCAGCCATTGCCCAAGCAGCGCGATGGTCTCATCATCGCGCGCGGTGTTTGGGCCCTGGAGGGCGCGATCGATCATATTGAAGAATGCATTCTGGTGCGACGCGGTGGCGTCACGCAGAACGCGGTAGGCCGCCGTGAACGAGCTGTCCGCACCGCTGAGCCGGACCAGGTTGTAGAAATTGATGTAGTCCAGATTGAACTTGAAGTACGAGCTGTCGCTGAGGACATCGACGCCAACGGGGACGGCGACGCTGGCCGTCAGTGCGAGACGTTGCAGCGTGAACGCGCTCGAGAATTGTTCCGGGTTCACGTGCGCGGCGATCTCCAGCAGCGCCAGAATCTCGTCGGGCCGGATAACGAACGTAGTGCTCGCCGAGCCGTCCGGCATGAGTACCGTCCACGCATGTGCTTTGAGGGAGCTCACGAGACGGGTGACGAGTTGAGCCGCGGAATCCCGCACGCCGGCATCGTCGACCATGTCGTACGCGACTGCGAGACCGAACATCACGCCTGAATATTGGTCGCGGGAGGTATTGCCGACCCAGACCTCGCCTGCCGCGCTGTTGCTGTGGATTCCGTTCGGCGCTTCCTCGCTCTCGATGCCTGCCGCCCAGGGCGAGTTCGCCGGCACGGCGCAGCGCGCAAGCAGATCGCTGCCGGTAACATCGATGAGCGACTGAATGCCGGCAATCGCCTGCTTCACGTTGGCGAGGGCGGCGGCGTCGCCGGTCACCTTGTAGCGAAAGGCTTCGGCGGCGAGGTAATGGCCGGTCCACAGGGCCGAATCGCCGCAGCGGGTGTAGCCGACGATCTGATCGCGGGTGGGCGAAGCGTAGATCGGGTCAGCAATCGTGCCGAAGGGGAGATGACGCGCCTGGATATTCGCGTCGATCGCCAGGGCGTCGGCTTCCGCGGCGGCGGCGGGGACGATGACGGCGACGCAGCAAGCGGCCAGCAGCAACGTCCTGCTGACGTGGGACCTCATGAAGATATCCCATCTTACACTTGGAGCGGCACTGCCGGGGACGGCCTAACCGGCCATTTCGAACGAATCCGCCCGCCGGAGTGAGGCCTGGTCAATAAGCGCGCGGTGCGCTTTGGCCAGGTCGGTGAGGCCGCGGTTCGGTTTCCGCGCCTTTTGCGCCAGCGCCATGGTCTTACTGTCGACGAAGCTCCGCAGGCTGGCGCCGGTAGCCGGGCCGAGGTTGCGGAGAACGGGCTTCGCGCCCAGGAACAGGATCTGCTGGAACTCATCGTTCTGCGGGTTGATAAAGGAAATATAGCCGCCGGGCAGGAGCTGCCGAGGCCGTTGAATGTGTCCGGCAAAGCTGTAGCGGGTGCCGGAAGTCGGGACGGGATCGTAGTAATGCGGAGTGATGAAATCGGAGACGGCGATTCCCTGAACGGTGTATCCGTATTCATTGGCCTCGCACGGATCGCAGGCCTCCACCAGATACTGGAACTGGCCGGGCGCGTCCTGCACGCCTTTGCCGGAAATTTTGATGGCGTTGGAGGTCTGGAGCCGATTGCCGGACGGGTCCACCAGCATTTCGAGCGTTTCGTGGCTGGCGTCAATGGTCCAGTCGTTGCTCTGCGGCGTGCCAATGACCAGCGAGTATGGCTGGTTCTTTTTATCGAGATGAACGCCACCCTCGCCGGGCGGGAGCTTCGCCACAAGGAATACCGGCCACACCCCGACAGGGATCTTTTTCGGGTTGGGCAGATGCTGCACGGTAGCCTGCACGTTCCAGAACTGCGGCAGGTCACGCATCACCTGAATATTGAGCGCCGCCGCGGCGGCGTGAACGAAATCGGGATCGAGTTTGCCGGTCTTGTCGACAAGGCCGACCTGAATAACGGACATGACCACCTCCCCTGAGTGACAGCGGCGTTCCGGAGCGGAGGTAGTCTATCACGAGCCGGTGGAATTTGAAGTAATCAATGAATGGTGTTTCTTACGATCCGCAGTTCGGCGCCGGGTTTGTCCGAGGCCAGACGGGTGTGCGCGGCGGTCATCTACCATCAGATTACGGATGAAGCACCTCGTTCTGACGATCGCAACGGCCGGGCTGGCGCTGATGGCCGGCTCCGCCTCGCGCGTCCCGGACGCACCACAACTGCCGGACCTGAAGCACATCGAGCGGGAGCTGACTGAAATCACCGGACTGCAGTTCAAACACGATGTGCCGGCGGCGTTCATGAATCGCGACCAGCTGAAGCGCTACCTGGACGAGCAGGTGCGGGAGAACGCGAAGCCCAAAGATCTGCACGCCACCGAAGTGACCCTGAAACTGCTGGGTCTGGTTCCCGCTGACTTCGACCTCCGCCGGACCACGGTGGACCTGCTGACCGAGCAGGCCGAAGCCTTTTATGACTATCACCGCCGGCGGTTGTACCTGGTGCAGACCCAGGGCGGCAATCAAACGGAGCTCGAGATGGCGCTGGCGCACGAGTTGTCGCACGCGCTGGCGGATCAGCACTTCGACCTGAAACGCTTCATGAAGACGCGCAACACGAATGACGATGAGGCGATGGCCCGGATGGCGGTGATGGAAGGCCAGGCATCGTGGCTGATGGCTGCGTACGCTTCGAAGAAGCTGACGGGGACGATCATGAACCTGACCCGGTATTTCGATCCGTCCGCCGCACTTACCGAGCAGGTCACGGCGTCGTATCCGGTATTCGCGCACGCGCCACTGTACGTGCGCGAATCGCTGGTGTTTCCTTACGCCGAGGGCATGCGGCTGGAGCAGGCGCTGTATCAGCGTGACGGGAAGAGCTCGTTTACCGAGGTATTCGAGCATCCGCCGGCCAGCACGCAGCAGGTGATTCATCCCGACCGGTATGAGCGAGGAGGCAAGCCCCAGTTGCCGGATGCGCCGAAGCTGCCGGCCGGGTATCGGCGAATTCTCGAGGGGACGCTGGGCGAGTTCGATTATCGCGTGCTTCTGGGCGCGTGGGCGGAACGCGAAACGGCGGACAAGGCCGCGGCACACCTGATCGGATCGACGTATTGCACGGGTGAAGACAAACGATCGAAAGCGGATGCGCTGAGCTTTGCGTCCACCTGGGACTCGCCGGCCAGCGCGCAGCGTTTTCTGGACCTATACGGAAACGTGCTGGAGCGGAAGGCGGGCCCGGGCTCCTTCACGCGGCAAACGATGACCGCGCTGGACGGGCGGAACGGGGCCGGCTGGTTTCACGTCGAAGTGAACGGAGCCACGGTGCGCGCCATCGAAGGGGCGCCAGGCCCACTGCAGCAATCCGCTAAAATGGATTAAAGCCTCACTGTAGGTACCTGCGAGGAGCCTCGCCTGGGCTTCCGGCGCACGCTGACGCTGCGGAGGCGGAAATGAGGAGATCGAAGCACATATGTTGAGACGCGTTGCCCTCGCAATCACGGCGGCGCTGGCTTTGGGCCTGCCATCCGTTGCCGCTACAGTGGGCAGCACGACCCCGGAGTTCGTGATCCGCTTCAACGACGGAAGCCAGAAACTGCTCAGCAGCTACCGGGGCAAGGTGCTTTGCGTGCTGTTCGTGCACACCACCTGCCCGCATTGCCAGCACACCTGCAACGAAATGAGCAAGCTGTACACCGAATACGGCCCCCGGGGCTTTCAGCCGGTGGCGATCGCATGGAACGATATGGCCAATATGCTGGTGCCGGACTTCATCAAGCAGAACGCCGTGAATTTCCCGGTGGGCTTCGCTCCGCGCGATGAGGTGCTCGGATATCTCGGCATCTCGCCGATGGAGCGCAGCGTGGTGCCGCAGATCGTGTGGATCGACAAGAAGGGTGTGGTGCGCTCGCAAACGCCGCCCCAGGGCGACATGAAGATGCTGCAGGAAGCGTACTGGCGCGAGCAGATCGAGACCTTAACGAAGGAGCCGGGGCCCAGCGCGCACCGCAGCGGGACGCACCATCATGTCGCTTCGTCGGCCCGCAATTCGTCCTGATCGCGGCGTCCGCAGGGTATACTCGTGTAGTAGATTTGCGCCCGTAGCTCAGCCTGGATAGAGCGTTTGCCTCCGGAGCAAAAGGTCAGAGGTTCGAATCCTCTCGGGCGTACCACACTTCAGCAACCTGCTTTTACGTAGCTTCACGAATCCCACAATTCCCAACGCTCCTTCGAACAGGCCGGAACTCTCATGTGATGGCTTCGAGCCGATTGAGCACGGGATAGCGCCCGTCATTCGCCGCGGATGGTCAGGGGCGTACTTTCGGTGCCCGGTGTGGTCGATGTCCCCCATACGGCCTGGCTGCCCCA
Organism: Bryobacteraceae bacterium; assembly: GCA_035653295.1. Taxonomy (GTDB): domain Bacteria; phylum Acidobacteriota; class Terriglobia; order Bryobacterales; family Bryobacteraceae; genus DASRCB01. The sequence goes on along the minus strand of DASRCB010000354.1, from coordinate 8,821 downwards.
GAGCACGTTGCTGCCCCACAGGACGTTGCTGCCCGACACGACATTGCTGCCCCAAAGCACGTTCTTACCGGTGATGGTCTTGCTTCCCCACAACACGTTGCTGCCCCAGAGAACGTTCGTGCCCCAGACCGGACTGGTTCCCCAGACGGCGATCGCTCCTGATGCACCTGTCGAAGTGTTCTGGATCGTCACCGTACCTGCCTGCGGGTCATAGAACGCCGTTGGCGAAATGGCGCTGCCGTTTGCCACATCGGTGTTATTCAAAGCGGCCCAGACATCGAGATAGCCTGCGCCCACAGTGAATGCGTCGTACTCGCTGGTGTACGTCGCCCCGGTGGCCGGGTCGGTGGCTACGCTCGATGCGGGAAAAGACTTCGAAGCGGTCTTCATTAAGCGCGCCTTCACCTGGTCGGGCGTGAGATTCGGATTCTGCTGGAGCAGCAGCGCGACCGCTCCGCTCACCACCGGGGTGGCCATGCTGGTGCCGCTGAGCAGGAAATAGGAACTGGACACCACGTTACCGGGGTAGGAGTGGCTTAGCAGGCTGGACGCCGAGGTGTTCAGAGACACAACGCGATTGCCCGGCGCGACCAGATCCGGCTTTACGATGTGATCGATCAGCGTGGGGCCTTTGGAGCTGTAACTGGCGATCAGGTCGTCGTTCCGCGTCGGCGTGCCCATGGTTTTCATCGCGCCCACGGTGATGACATACGGATCGTTCCCCGGCGCGGTAATCGTGCCATAGCCGTTGGTTCCCTGGGAGTTGTTGCGCCCGTCGTTGCCGGCGGCGGCAACCACGACGATACCCGCTTTCCATGCCGCCTCCACTGCCTGACAGAGCGGATCTTTCGTGTAGCTCTCGAATACCGGACGGCCGAGGGAAAGGTTGATCACCCGAATGTTGTACTTCGACTTCAGTGCAATAGCCTGCTGAATGGCGGCGATCACAGCGCTGTCGGTACCCGCGCCGTTATCGTCAAGGACGCGCAGGTTGATCAGCGTGGCCTTTGGTGCGATGCCCAGGTATTTGCCGGTTGAACTCCCGCCGTTCCCGGCGGCAATCCCAGCTACGTGCGTGCCATGCCCGTAAACGTCGACGGCGCCGTTGCTGGTGAAGCTCTGGCTGTAAACGACTCGGCTTTTTCCGGATGCGTCGTTCAGGTCCTTTGGAGCCGAGATACCGCAGTCCAGAATCGCGATTCCAATTCCCCTGCCGTCATACCCGTAGGAGTACGCGATATTCGCGTTCACAGACGGCTCGACATAGTTGAGCAGGCTCTGCACGGGCCGGTCGGGCGAGATGTACGCCACATCGGGATCCGCCGCCAGTTCGGCCAGAGCGTGTCCGGGCACATGGTAGGCTGCACCGGGGATGATGCTGCCGAGGTCCTGCTTCAGCGCGCCACCGCGCGCAATCACTTTCTGGTGGTGGCGGGCCGTGGGCCGGGAGTTGAACTGAATAATCACGTCCACGTTGCCGCTGCCCAGGAGATCACCATCTTCCAGGTCTTTGGCCATATGCCCGGCTATTGCTGTGGTCGGTATCAGCAGAAAAGCGGCGTACCTGGCCGCCAGTACTCTCGATCGTCGAGTCTCCACCGTCATGACCAGCCCTTTTGCAATGAGTGGGCCTAATCACTAAACACTTGATGGCGCGAGTAAGTTCCCTGCCGGGACAAACTGTCCCAGCATGAAGCCTGTTCGGGGGCAGGTTGTCCCAGAGCTGACGCTGGCTACGCAGGGTCGCCCCCACCGAATGGGAACCGTGCAGCGCTCGCGTGAAGTGGCGGGGATCCAGACCCCGACGGATGCGATTGCGCAAAATGAGCCGGGAAGGGATTAGCCCAACGAACAGTTTCGCGTCGTGGCGCCGCGGTGGTATTCTCTCGCCGAAAGGGGAGCCTCGCGTGAATCTACGGACATTGCCATCGTTACTGGCAGGGACGGCTGGCGCGCTGATTCTGCTTACCGGTTTAGAAACTGCATCGTGGGCGGCCACCAGCGATCCGGCCGTTTCGGACACGAGAATCGAAGCCGCCACGAACACGCTGATCGTGAACGGACGCCGGCTGACCAGTATGGCGGGCGCCGGCCTGTCGGCTGTGTCGCTGGTTGCGGGCGGCACGACGGCTCAACTGCACCTCGATTTGGTAACGCCCTCGGAGATCGACGCCACATTGCCGGACACCTTTCCAGCCTCGAAGCTGACTCCCGGGCAATACGCAGTGATGCTTACCTACGGAAGGCAGGCGATATCGAGCACCGTCGATTTCAACAGAACCTTTATCCTGTTCACCTTCGTAACGAATCAGACCGGCTTCGATACCGCGATGGTTATCTCCAATGTCGGCCAGGACTCCCTCGGTCACACGGGACCGGCCGGAACGTGCACGATAAGCTGGTTCGGGTCGGCAGCGCCGCCGCCGACGACGACCCCGAGCATCACGGCGGGGACGAATTATGCCACGCTGGCAAGCGGAAACGCCCCCGGATTTTCCGGCTACGCCGTCGCGGCATGTAATTTCAAAGCCGCGGCCGATGCATTCGTAATTGATATCGGGGCGACAAGGGTGTCGTTCGAAGCGCCGGTGTTCACGGCAAGTTCGTCGCTGAGCCTGCCCTGGCTGAAGTAGCGGGCGCCTGCAACGCGGGGACTTTGACAGCGCCTGGCCGGTAGCGCTGAATTGCTCAGATTTATGCGGCCCTGGTGGCGGAACGACGGCGGATACTCGGCTGGACCGCACCGCGCCGCGACTGATGCTCCCGATGCACGTGCCTCTTGTACCCACGGATGGCCATTTCAAGTTCCGAGAGACTCACAACGCCGTCTTTCATGTACCCCATGGCGAAAAATTCATTCGTGACTCCGGCGAGCGCTTCTATTTCCGAGCAGAATCGTTTGCACGCGCGGCATTCGGAGCGACTGACATGCGGTGTCTTCATTGCTCCTCCCGAGATCATATGAACCGGTCCGGGAACTTGCTCCGGTCAAAATCCCGCCGTTCCAGTATTAGAGTCAACGACGCGGATCCCTTTTCTTCATATGTGATTACCTAGTCCGTTCGGTTTAGCCGGTTTGGGCTCGCCTATTCTTTAATACATCGTTCCTGGCGATCAATCACGTCGATCCGGTATTACGGTAAAATCCGAGCCGCGGCTCGGGTGGCGGCGAGTGCACCTCATCCCCTTCGAGCGTCCCGGCACAGCTCTCCTGGACCGGTAAGCTAATCTTGAATTTACGCATGATCCGTGTCCGTTTTGCGCCCTCGCCCACAGGCTACCTGCACATTGGCGGGGCGCGCACGTTCATTTTCAACTGGCTCTATGCGCGGCACAACGGCGGCGCGGTCATTCTGCGTATCGATGACACCGACCTGGAACGGAACACGCAGACCTCTCTCGATTCCATTTACGAGGGTCTTGAATGGCTGGAGCTGGGTTGGGATGAGTTCTACCGGCAATCCGACCGGCTGGATCTGCATCGCCAGGCCGCGGAGGCGATCTTCGAGAAAGGCCTTGCCTATCGCGACTTCACGCCCGCCTCGACCGCTTCGGAAAACCCGACAGCGGGATGGCTTTTCAATCCCGGAATGCGGGAACTGACACGTGAGGAAAGCGACCGGCGCGCATGTGCCGGGGAGCAGTTCGTGCTTCGCTTCCGGGTACCCCGTGACTCGCGCGCGGAAATTGCCGTTGCGGATCTGGTATACGGCACGGTAACCAAGGCGACCAGCGATCTGGAGGATTTCGCGCTGCTTCGCTCCACGGGCATGCCGACGTACCATATGGCCTCGTGCGCGGACGATGCCGATCTGCGGATTACGCACATCCTGCGGGGCCAGGAGCATCTGGCCAACACATTCAAGCACGTGCTGATCTTTGAGGCGCTGGGCGTCGAAGTACCTCGGACGGCTCACCTGCCCTTATTGATGGCGCCGGATGGGGCAAAGCTGTCGAAGCGCATCCATGGCCCGGTGGTCAGCGTAACTACCTACCGCGAAGCGGGCTTCCTGCCCCATGCCTTCGTGAATTTCCTGTCGCTGCTGGGGTGGTCGCCGAAGAACGATCAGGAAAAGATGTCCCGTGATGAGCTGGTTCAACTGTTCTCGCTGGAGGCGATCCACCGCAGCAACGCAACCATCAACTTCACCGAGGAAGATCCATTCGATCCCAAGGCGGTGTGGCTGAATGCGGAGCATCTTCGGGCTCTCGATATTGATGAATTCGCGCGCCGATTGATGCCTTACGCACTGCAGGCCGGGTTCAGCAACGCGACGCCCGAGAAACTGCGCACCATTGCGCCGCTGATCCAGGAACGAATGCGGCTGTTGCGCGACGTCGCCACGGTCGCGGATTTCTTCTTCACCGAACCGCAGCCGTACGATGCGGCCGAGCTCGTGCCGCAGAAGGGCGACATGGCCATGGCGGAGCGCGCGCTTGAAAAGGGCAGAGAGGTTCTGGCCACGGTCCCCGTGTTCGATCACGCGGGGCTCGAATCAGCGCTTCGAACCGCGGCCAACGAAATCAAGCTGAAAGCGGGACAGATGTTCCAGCCCATTCGCGTCGCGGTGTGCGGCCGGAAGAATGCGCCGCCGCTGTTCGAAACGCTTGCGGTCCTCGGACGAGAGACGGTGCTGGCCCGCGTCGATCGCGCGTTAGGAATGCTCTCATGAACGAAGCCGAATCATCTCCCTCCAATTTCATCCGTGATGTGATTCTCGCCGACCTGGCGAGCGGCAGGAATGGCGGCCGCGTGCAAACCCGCTTTCCACCAGAGCCGAACGGGTATCTGCATGTCGGCCACGCAAAGAGCATCATGCTCAACTTCGGACTGGCGGACGAGTTCGGCGGTTTGTGCAATCTGCGCTTCGATGACACGAACCCCACCAAGGAAGAGACCGAGTATGTGGAAGGGATCATCGAGGATGTCCGGTGGCTGGGCGGCGATTTCGGGGACCGCATCTTCTACGCTTCGGACTACTTCCAGCAGCTGTACGACTGGGCTATCGAGCTGATCAAAAAGGGAAAGGCCTTCGTCTGCGACCTGAGCAGCGAGCAGGTGCGGGAGACAAGAGGAACGCTCATCGAGCCGGGGCAGAACAGCCCCTATCGCGACAGGAGTGTCGCGGAGAATCTTGATCTCTTCACCCGCATGAAGAACGGCGAGTTTCCCGACGGCGCACGGACGCTACGGGCCAAAATCGATATGGCTTCGCCGAACCTGAATATGCGGGATCCGGTGATGTATCGAATCCTGCACGCCGAACATCATCGCACCGGGAATCAATGGTGCATTTATCCCATGTACGACTGGGCGCACGGCCAGTCGGACTCGATCGAACGCGTCACTTATTCCATTTGCACTCTCGAATTTGAGAGCCATCGGCCGCTGTACGACTGGTTTATCGAGCAACTCGGCATCTTTCCCTCGCATCAATACGAGTTCGACCGGTTGAATCTGACTTATACCGTGATGAGCAAGCGCAAACTGCTGCAGCTGGTGCAGCAGGGCTGTGTGGCGGGCTGGGACGATCCGCGCATGCCCACCATCAGCGGAATGCGCCGGCGCGGCTACTCGCCGCAGGGCTTACGGAATTTCGCTCGCAGTCTCGGCGTATCGAAGACGAACGGGATCACGGAACTCGAAAAACTGGAGTATTACATCCGCGAGGATCTGAATAAGACCGCTTTGCGGGTGATGGCCGTACTGCGGCCGCTGAAGCTTGTGCTCACGAATTATCCCGACGGTCAGGTGGAGCTGATGGAAGCGGTGAACAATCCGGAGGACCCCGCGGCAGGTACGCGATCCGTCCCCTTCAGCCGCGAGCTGTGGATCGAACAGGACGATTTCCGTGAGACGCCGCCGAAGGGCTATTACCGCCTGTACCCCGGCAATGAAGTCCGGCTGCGCTACGGGTACATCATCAGGTGTGAGGAGGTGGTGAAAGATCCCATTTCGGGCGAGATCACGGAGATTCATTGCAGCTACGATCCCGAGACGCGCAGCGGGCAGCAGACGCGCAAGGTGAAATCGACCATTCACTGGGTCTCGGCGGCGCATGCGGTCCCCGTGGAGGCGCGGCTTTACGACAAGCTGTTCACCGTCGAAAACCCGAACGAGACGCCGGAGGGCGCCGACTTCACCATTTTTCTCAACCCGAAATCGCTCGAGGTCGTGCAGGGATATGCGGAGCCGTCGCTCAGCCAGGCCCGGCCTGGCAACCGGTATCAGTTCGAGCGGCTGGGGTACTTCTGCGCGGATCCGTCTTCCACCGCCGAACGCCTGGTGTTCAATCGCACGGTGGAGTTAAGAGACACCTGGGCGAAGCTTCAGAAACAAAAGTAGCAACGCTGGAGTTCTATGCGCCGTAGTCCACGCTGACCCAGCGCTGTGCCCGCATGGACTCGTAACCTGCGTCCAGCACGCAGTTCACGATGTACCCGTCCTCGTAGGTCTCGCGCGGAGTTCGTCCTTCGCGCGCGCACTCGACGAAATGCTTCATCTCCGCCTGATAGCCGTATGCGAATGCCTCCTCGGGAAGCGGCTTCGTCCAGCCGAAGTCCAGATCGGCCTTCTCCACCACATATCCGCTTGACTTCGACGTGAACGACGCGATCGGCGTTTGCCGGGTCACGTCGGTAAAGATGGAGCCCTCCGACCCGTGCACTTCGTTGCGCAGATCGAGGCCGCCCAGCGTGGTCCACGACAGCTCGCAATGCCCGATGCCGCCACTGGCGAACTTCAACACCAAGAGGGCATTATCTTCCCCGCGCGTGCGGCCGCCATGAACCAGAGTGGCGCCCCACGCCAGCACGTCTGTGATCGGATCGTCCTTGCCGAAGAAGTATCGCGCCGCTTCCACGCAGTGGCAGCCCAGATCATTCATCGCGCCGCCGCCGGTCTTGTCGATGTCCCAGAAATGCGGGCTGTGCGGACCGCTGTGCGATTCGCGGGAGCGCACCCACAGCACGCGCCCAATACCGCCGGCTTCGATGGTCTCGCGCGCCTTCACCACCGCCGGCGCGAACACCTCTGTTTCCGCATAACCGTTCATTACGCCGGAAGCGCGCACGGCGTCACGGAGCTGCCGCGCTTCTTCGCGGGTCCTGCCCAGCGGCTTGGTGCAGACCTGATTCTTCCCCGCCCGCGCCAGTTTCAGGCCGGCAGGCAGGTGCTCCTCATTGGGGAGTGCGATCAGGTAAAGGTCGATATCGCTGCGCGAGACCAGTTCGTCCAGATCGGTGCTGCTTTCCGGAATGCGCCACCGGTCCGCAAACCGGCGCGCGCGCTCCGCGGACCGCGAATAGTTGACGGCCACCTCCTGGCCGTTCACGTTGGCGAGGCCCTGCATGTAAAACTCGGCCACAAAGCCCGAACCGAGCATGGCGATACGCACGTTTTTCATCGGCTCACTCGTAAAGGCGCCTCAAACTGAGGCGGTACGCTTCGTAGAAGCGCTCCAGTTGCTGCTCGGCGCCGCTGTCGCCCACGAACTGATGACTCGGCAGAAGCTCCGGCCGGTGGCCGCGCTCGAGCAGCAGCTCGGCGGTGGCGCCGCGAATCATGTTGATGATCATCGCGCCAGTGATGGTGGAGGTCGGACAGGTTCGCCATTCCAGCCCTTCCAGTTCGAGGACACAATCTCCGGGCGGGCTCTGGTTGTCGATCACCACGTCGGCGAAATCGATCAGCTTCTTCCCCGAGGAGTGGGCCGGAGCGGAGTTGTCGCAGTGCTCGCGGGACACGATGGCAATCACCGGCATGCCACGCCTCTGCGCACCCATGGCCATTTCCACCACCACCGGGCGAATGCCGCTGGTGGAGATCACGATAAACGCGTCATGGGGGCCGAAGTGGAAGCTCTTGAGGATCTCTTCCGCGTACCCTTCGTACTTCTCCAGATACAGCGGCGCCCGGAGGCCGTTCGTGCCCACGATGGAGGCGTGCGTTGAGAGCGACAGCTCAACCAGCGCAAAGAACCCCGGGAAGCAGCCCTGGCGCGGGGTCATCTCCTCGCACATCATTCGCGAGTGGCCGTTGCCGAACAGGAACACCAGGCCGCCGGCGGCGATCGTCCGGGCGCAGATTTCGGCCGCGCGCTGGATGTTGGGCAGTTCATTGCGCCGCAGGCGCTGTAACAGTTCGACCGTCGCGTCGAAATAACGCTCGGCGGCATTGCTGCTCATTCTGATTTGACGCTCACCTGATCCATCGATAATCAGCGGGAATTGCGAACAGCCGGGGATCCGGGTCGCCGACTTTGAGCTCCTCAGCCGCGCTCGTATCGAGCGGCACTCCGTTTCGCGTGTCTGTGACCCTGAGCATTTCACACGCCAGTGACGGGGCGAGGAACACCTCCATGCGGCGGTCCGGCAAATCGACAAGAACGCGCTCCACCGGAACACCCTGAATCGCGCCTGCCGACCGGTCCACGGTCACCCTGGCATCGCGAATCGCACGAAAGCGGTCTTCGCATGCGCGCGTTTCTGGCGCCCAATCATAAGGCGCGCTCGAAGCCATTGCGGACCTGGGTTCCACCAGAATGACGCGGTGATTCACGACATCGAGAATCTGCCGGGCCCCGCCGCGCGACGGATCCAGATCGACGGTGACCAGCGATCCCGTCTTATCCACCGCAGTCAGGAAGCGGGACTCGGAAACCAGGTTGCCCGCCCTGTCGTACTGGCGAGAAACGGTCTTCAGGGTGTACGGGTGAATGCCGACCTGTGCAAATGCCGTGCCGGCAACCACGAGGATGAGCATAATTCGCATGGCGACTGCCCCCGTTCAAACAATGTACCGCGGTCGCGCACGTACTCT
>DASRCB010000353.1:0-4881 GCA_035653295.1 Bryobacteraceae bacterium | reverse complement strand
CATAAGGAAACGTGCTCAGCACGGGCGGGACACTGCTCGCGCGCGTATCCGCGCGTGTCGCGGCCACAGCCGCGGAGCCCGCGACGCTCCGAAGGAATGTCCTTCGGGAGAAATCAGGCATTAAGACGATTATCGGCCGGCGCCGGCCGCCAGGGCCTCAGGCCCCTGACCGGTCTCACGAGAATTCGGAATACGCCAGGTCACCTGCGCGCACTCGATGCGCTCTCCCCAGACCAGCAAACTGATGCGCACGGCGGCTGCCTGCGCATCCTCGATGGACGTGTAACACTGTTGCGACCGATACGAGCACAGCGGGTTCGAAGCCGACCGAACCGTTGTTTTCCACCCGGCCGCTTCTCGCTCGACGACGAGAACCAGCCCGTTCGCCGCGGCAGTCAGGGTTTCCATGATGGGCCGATCATATCACCGGCTCGCTGCGAACGGGACTCACCGCGCGGTCAGGACCGCAGCGCCGGCCAGATGGCGGTCGACGGCGGCCAACAGGGCCTCGCGTCCGAGTGGTTTGCTGAGGTAATCGTCCATGCCCGCGGCGAGGCAGGCGATGATTGGCGTGCTCGTACATCAGGATGACTTCGAATGCTGTTGATGTGCAATACTCTCACGTTTTCAAGCCGAGCGAAGGCTCAGCATTGGGTCAACTCGCGACGCTCGCCGGGCCGGGACGTAGCCGGCGGCGATCGCAACCACCACCAGCAGCAGGATCATGGCCGCAAAGGTCACGGGATCGTTCGGGCCGATTCCGAACAGCAGGGAGCGCATCATGCGCGTGAGCGCCCACGCGCCAGCCGCTCCGATCGCGATTCCCATTGCCGCCAGGGCGAGCGTCTGCCGAATCACGGCGAGTTGAACGTTGGCCGCGGAGGCGCCCAGGGCCATGCGGATTCCAATCTCCTGAGAGCGCTGGCTGACGGAGTAGGAAATGATCCCGTAGATGCCCAGGGACGCCAGAGCCAGCGCCAGCGCCGCAAATCCTCCCAGCAGGACGGTAATAAACCGGCGCGGGGAGACAGCCCGATCGACCAGCGTTTCGAGGCTGCGGAAATCGGCAAGGGGCAGATTCGGCGCGATCGGGCGCAGAGCTGAACGAATCGCCGGGGCGAGGCTCGTGGGCGCGAGCGTGGTTCGCACCACCAGATCGAGGGAAGGGATGCCCGCGCCCTGAGAAAGCGGCAGGTACATCTCCAGTCCCGGCTGCTGGTCGGGCGAGGTGTGGCGCACGTCGCCGACCACGCCCACCACGCGCGTATCGCCGTTGAGCTCCAGCACCCCTCCGATGGCGCTCTGTCCCGGCCAGAGCGTTCGGGCTGCCGTCTCGTTCACCAGCACCACGCGCTGGCTGGTCAGCCTGTCGTGCTCGTCGAACGCGCGGCCCTGGCGCAGGGGAATGCCCATGGCGCGCAGGTAACCGGGGCTGATCACGCGTACGAACGCGCCGGGAATATCAGCGTCGCTACGGTAGACGCGGCCCTTCACGGGCGCGCCCCAGCTGCGGTTGCGGTCCATTGGGAGCGAGTCGGTGAGACCGGCGGACTGCACGCCGGGAACGTCGCGCACCCGGCGCAGGATTTCATCCATGAACGCGTTTCGTTTCTCGGGTGTGTCCAGTTCGCGGGCCAGATCGATGCGCAGCGACGCGGTCCGCTCCGGCTGAAACCCGAGGTCCACATCCAGCACGCGCAGGAAGCTGCGGATCACCAGACCCGCTCCCACGAGCAGCATACAGGCGAGGGCGATCTCCGATACCACGAGAGCGTCGCGAAGCCAGTTGTGCTGCACGCCTTCACTCGATCCTCGAATGCTGTCCTTCAGCGCTTCATGCATACCCGGACCGGCGCTCTGGAAGGCCGGCGCCAGGCCGAAGACCACGCCTGACGCCACGGCGACGGCCACCGTGAAGAACAGCGCCGCGCCGTCCAGGGTCATCCGGTGAAGCATGGGAATTGCAAGAGTTTGAATCCGGGCCAGTGCGCGCAGGATCGCGAATGCGACCGCAACGCCGGCCAGCGCTCCTCCGGCCGAAAGCACCAGGCTTTCGGTCAACATCTGCTGGGCGAGCCGCCCTCGTCCGGCGCCGAGCGCGATGCGCACCGCGATCTCCTTCCGCCGCGTAGCCGCGCGCGCGAGCAGCAGGTTGGACAGATTCGCGCAGACGATGAGCATCACCACCGTTACCGCGCCGGCCAGCACCAGCATGGGCCTTCGCAGGCGACCGCTGATATGGTCGCGCAGCGGGGATACTTTCGCGGTGAAGGCCGTGCCCCAGTCTTTGGCGTGAATGGTCTGGAGTTGCCGGTCGATGACGGCGAGTTCCGCCTGCGCGCTGCGCGGCGACACGCCCGGCCTGAGTCGCCCGATGACGGCGAGGGTGTTGCCCCAGCGGTCGGTCTCCGGGACGATGGGGAAGGGCGTGAAGAAATCGATTTTCGAGCCCGGGACGAACGCGCCTGCGAAATCAAACGACTTCGGCATCACGCCGACGACGGTGATCGCGTCTTCATTGAGCTGGATCTTGCGGCCGATGACGGCGGGGTCGGATGCGAAGCGCCGCACCCAAAGAGCATGGGTAAGGATCACGGCCGTGGTGCGTCCTCCGTTCCACTGCGACTCGTCGGCGGTGAAGTCCCGGCCCAGCATCGGCTGAACACCGAGCACATGGAAGAAGTTCTGCGAAACGCCGACCCCGCTCAGGCGCTCGGGCTCGCCCTGGCCGATCAGGTTGTAGCTGCTGTAGCCGAAGAAGGCGAAATACGCGCCGAGGTCGTCGAAGGAGTGGTTCAGCTTCTTCCATTCCAGATACGGACCCACTCGCGTCGTCTCCGAGGACAGCCCGGCATCGCCGTCCTGGTTGGCCACCCAGACGAGCCTGGAAGAGTCGCGGAACGGCAGCGGCCGAAGCAGCAGCGCGTTGACCACGCTGAACACGGCGGTGCTCGCCCCGATTCCGAGGGCCAGGATGAGCACGGCGATGGTCGAGAAGCCCGGATCGCGCCGCAGGGTGCGAGCAGTGTAGCGCAGATCCTGAAGAACGCTGTCGAGTGCGGGCATACTAACCACTACGTCCTATTGTGGGTCGAGTTTCGTGAATATTGCAGGCGTAAGCTTGTGACTCGTGTTTCGCGCGGGCTAAAGCCCACGCGGGGCGGGCCCGCCGCAGGGCGAGGCCCTGCCCCCCATAATGCAGGGCGGGGTCAAGGGCGAGATGCCATAGGCGAGCAGTTTCGCCGCTTGGTTCCTTGAGTTCGGAACAGCGACAAACACCCGTTTGAGGTCGGGGATGAACGGCGGCCAGGCGTGACGGGCTGAGAGTTCGCCGCGTGCAAGCCAAAGGCTCGCACCACAATCGGCATTTCAGGACAATGCCCAAAGTCCAGGCGCGGGCTAAAGCCCACGCCGCATCTGGACTCGAGCCTCAGCTATCGCCGGCTTACAAACCGGTTGCCTCGGACGAAGAATCGCAAAGGCCAGTCGGCGCACTTGGTGATGCCGATGCGCTCCGACACACCGATCTCGAACGGCTCTTCGACACGCGGCCCACGAACCGTCAGCTTGCCGTGCACCAGATCACTTCCGTTCAGGCGTCGATCGATGCCCATGGCCATGGTCAGCCGGCCCGGACCGGCGGCCAGATCCTCGATGCGTTTCGCTCGCGGCCGGCGCCTGCGCATGGTTGCGATGCCGCACAGCGGCTCCAGCGCGCGGATCAGCACGCAGCCTGCTTCGCCTTCGCGTTCGGCGGTGAAGTTCAGGCACTCGTACATGCCGTAGATGAAATACACGTAGGCGTGACCGGGCGGGCCGAAGATCACCTTCGTTCGCTCTGTGATCCCGCGCGAGGCGTGGGCCGCAAGGTCCTTCAATCCGAGGTAAGCCTCGACCTCGACAATACGACCCGCCGTGCGCCCGTGAACCAGCACCTTGCCGAGGCACTCGCGCGCGACTTCGGTGGTTTCGCGGGCATAAAAACTGCGCGGCAGCAGGTCGGAAGAGGCGAGCAGATCGGGCAGCGAGACGGGGTCGTCTATGCCAGGATAGTAGCACGCGGATGCGGCTTTTCACCGGCATTGATCTCCCTGAAAATATCAACGCCGGCCTGCAGCAGCTTCTGGTGCAACTGCGGCCGACGGCGCATCTGAAGTGGACGCCCGACTACAACCTGCACATCACCCTGAAGTTCATCGGCAGCTGGCCGGAGGAGCGGCTTACGGAGTTGACGAAGGCTTTGGCCGGCTTGTCCCCGCGCGCGCCGATCTCGGTAGACGTTCGCGGTCTGGTATGGATGCCCAATCCGCATCGCCCACGGCTGTTCTGGGCGGCGGTGAATGCGCCGGAACTGGCGCCGCTGAACGGTGAAATCGAGAATGCGCTGGAGCCGCTGGGCGTCGCCAAAGAGACCCGTGCCTACACGCCGCACCTGACTCTCGCGCGCGTGCGCATGCCTGCGCCGCTGCAGAAGACGCGCGAGGCGATCGCGAAACTCGAGTCGGTGGACTTCGGGAGCTTTAGCGCCGATCGCTTTTGGTTGTACCTTAGTGAGCCGGGCGCCGCGAATTCCGTGTACACGAAGCTGGCGCCGTTTCCGTTCTCCGCATGAGCGATTCGAACTGGCTGCCGTGGCTCATTCTGATCGTCGATTATCTCATCGGAGGAATCCCGTTCGGCTACGTGCTGGTGCGGCTGCGCACCGGCCAGGATATCCGCGCCTCGGGTAGCGGGAATATCGGCGCGACCAACGTGCTGCGCACCACCGGCCGCGCGCTGGCCGTCACGACGCTGCTGCTGGACATTCTGAAAGGCGTGTTCGCGGTTTGGCTGATGGACCATGTCAGCGGGGGTTCAGCGGCATGGACCAGCGCCGCCGCT